>VHBA01000020.1 GCA_016872175.1 Sphingomonadales bacterium
GTAAAATACGGCAGCCAATCCTTACGAATGGAAAACTCCATGAGTAGGGTAAATCCCAAAATGGCAGCTCCGGCTGAAGAAAAAAGAAGAATTGAAGACATGCTGCGTATTATTGCGTAAAGTAACCGAATGTTTTTGAAAGAACTGGAAGATTATCCCTGGTTTCCCGCACAGTTGCGAAAAATGCAACTGGAATTTGTAGGCTGGATCAGTGTTCGGTTGAAATTATACAAACCTGTTCTCCCTTTGCTGCAGAGATTTTCAAACCATAACTGGATTGATTTAGGAAGTGGCAGCGGCTGGCCGGCTTACTACATTCAGCAAAATGCAGCGCCAAAAATTCAATTTACCCTTAGTGATTTGTATCCTGAATCGGTTTCAAACGAGGTGAAAAAACATGTAACTCTCCAAGGCAAACCGTTAAACCTGCTGGAATTTCAGCCCGAACAAGGAAAGCAATACACCCTTTTCAATGCGTTTCACCATTTCACAACGGAACAGCAATGTGAACTTATCCAAAAAATGAAAACTGCAAAAGCCGGCTGCATAGTGGCCGAGGTGCTGGAACCTTTCCTGCTCAGTTTTATACAGGTTTCGTTGGCAGCTTTTGTGGTTCAACCGCTTACCGCATGGGCCATTCGGCCATTCTCAATAATGCGGATACTTACAACCTACATCATCCCCATTCAACTTATCACCGTGGCCTGGGATGGCTGGCTTTCGGTTTTGAAAAGCAAAAGTGCAAATCAATACAGGGAACTGCTGCACAACATTGCCGACAGTGAATTTTCCATCGAAGTGAAAAGAATAAAACAGCTACAAGGCAACCTTATCGTTATCATTGCACAACCCATATCCGCATGAACCTAATCACACTCTGGAAATTCAGCCGACCGCATACCATCATTGGCTCTGTGGTGAGCATTGTGGTGCTGTTTTTATTGCAGGGCGGAAATATGGCCGCGGATTTCAGCATTTTGGCAATTACATTGATTTCTGCATTGGGCTGCAATGTGTGCATCACCGGATTGAACCAAGTGGTGGATGTGGAACTCGACAAAATCAACAAACCGGAATTGCCCATCGCAGCGGGGAAACTGGACAAAGGCACGGCCAAAATAATTGTTGTTGTATCCGGCATCCTTGCCTTGGCTGCAGCTGCAATCCTGCACTGGTTTTTACTGCTGTTAATTGCCGTCATTCTTATCCTGGGAATTGCCTATTCCGTTCCACCCATACAACTTAAGCAGCACCATTTGCCTGCCGCCCTGGCCATCACCATTGTGCGAGGTGTTTTGGTAAACATCGGCATGGCCATGCATTTTGCCGGCATGTTGCAGGGCAATTTTCAGATTCAACCCGTTATTTATCCGCTCACGATTTTTATTTCGGCATTCAGTCTGGCCATTGCCTGGTACAAAGACCTGCCTGACCGTGCCGGCGACGCCCATTTCGGCTACAGAACATTTCCCATATTGTATTCGCCCAAAACAGCTTTATATGCAGGTGCTGGGTTTGTGATGGCGGCTTACGGCTGCTGCATTTATTGGAGTTACCAACAAGCAGAGCCCTTGTTAATGTATAGTTTAATTATTCTGTCAGTTTTATTCCTGCTGCACCTTCGCACCGTTCGCTTGGACGAACAAAAGAGTATCCGAAAATTTTATCAATTGTTCTGGGTATTCTTTTTTGCTACTTATTTGAGTTTTTTGTGGGTGTTGAATTGAGAACGTTCTTTTTACAATTCAAGAATGAGAAGAAACAATATAGGAATGGATTTTTCCGTTTTAATCCACAATTAGAAAAATATCACCAATGAAAATCAAAGAATTAAAACCCTACTCAAGAGCTTACTGTATGCTCGGCATAACGCTGACAAGTGTTTTTCATTTTGCAGCTGCACAAAACAGTCATACGAAAATTAAACCCGATAAAGAATGGGCACTCATTACGGGAAATCAAATTGCTGTGAATGAGAACAATCGCATTTATTACCGGGTTGATCCGCAACACCCAATCGGGCAAAGAATAATCAATTTTGAAAAGCCTGACAGTCTGGATGCCCATGACAGCGATTTTCTGCGTTTTCACCTCAATGCTTCGGAGGTTTTTGATATGACTAAAACTGTAAGCGGGCCGGATTTCTATATCAGCAAAACCGAAGTCAGCAACCTGCACTACCGCACATTCATTAAGAATTGTATTCAACAATGGATGAAGCAAAACAGATCTGAACTTTTCGAAAAATGCAATGAGGAAGCGCCCGAATACATCAAAGCTGTTTATCACTGGCTGAAATACGAGCCTGAAAACAGTATTGCCGGCGACACTCTGATTCCCACTTCCTGGGAGGAATTGGAAAGAAAAATGAATAATTTAGACTGTAAGCGAATTACCTACAAGGGAGTGCCGGTTTTTCCAAATACATATGTTTGGGCTGTTGACTTTCCATATTCATATAACGAACCCATGATTCACCACTATTTTTCTCATCCAAGATATGCAAATTACCCCGTTGTTGGGGTTTCTCAGGAACAGGTGGCTTTGTATTGCGAGTGGTATTCAAATAGAAACGAAAATGGAATAACCTACAGATTACCTACAGAGCAGGAATGGGAACGCGCTGCTTCTGTATTGTCTTCCAAGTCTTCCAAAAAATCCTCAGGTTCACCAGTGAAAAATGATTACCTGCGTAATTCAAAGGGTTGTTATATGGCCAACTACTATCCGGTTTACGGAAACTTCGGCATTGACGGTGGCTTATATTCGTTGCCTGAAAAAGCTTACTTACCTAATGATGCGGGCTGCTACCACATGCAAGGCAATGTAGCCGAATGGACAAGCAGTTCCATATCGTTTGAAACCGGTGAAACAGGTTATCTGATTAAAGGAGGAGCATGGAACCTTCCCGAAAGTGCATGCAACATTGGTAGTCGTTGCATTTTCCCCAAAACTGAACAGCGCAGTTATGTGGGGTTCAGAATGGTGGGCGTGCCGAACAAGAACTAAACACTACATTTTCAGAAAATCCAGGGGCTTAATTTCAGCCATTCTTTTGGATTGGCATTTGGCTCCGACTTTAAATACATAAGAAAAACGGATATTTAATGTTCCGTTTCCATCGCCGGGCATATAGCCGCAATCAAGAATAAAATAATCATAACTCAACTTGAGACCTGCTCTGGGGCGAAAAACTCCATTTCTGCCGTTGCTGGTGGACCTGCTTTCATACTGCACACCCGCATAAGGAACCAGGCGATTGCAAAGGTATCCATGATGCCACTTGAACAGGTGAAAATCTATACGGCCTGTAAGTTTGTTCCATTTAGTCTGCCCGTCTTTGCCCACAACAAATCCCAAACCTGCATCGTAACGACAGTTGGCGCGACTGATTTCAGCCCCAAGCAGGTTTTCAGGCGTGCGCGAAAAGGGTTTCTGATATTGAAAACCGATGGAGTTGAGTTGCGCATTCAGTTGATTGGACAATACGATTGAAAGAACGCTAAGGCTGAGGAAGATGGGATTAAACTTCAAAACGATTGCAAATTAAAGGGTAAACACAACTAGAACTGAATTGTGCTTATTATTAGCAACGGCAAAAACCTCTTTTCATTGCGCCAATATGTATAAAACAGGCAATAAACCGCCTTTAAATGCAAAACTTAATTGCACTTTACAAATTTGGCCTGTTGTGCTGTTCCATCGCCCATTTCTGCTTTTATGGCGTACACTCCATCGGGCCAGCCCTGAAAATCAATCAAGGTGGTGTTAAAAGTTCCACATAAGCGCCCACGGGCATCGAAAACAGTGATTTTTTTTATGGATTGGTTTGCATGCACATGCAGTATGCTGCTCACCGGATTCGGCGACAATTTCAAACCTGCGGAAGTTTCTGTTTTCCCAACTCCGGATTGATTATCGCGGTACAATTGTAAAATACAGGCACTGCCCTCATCTGAACTGATAAACACAGAACCCTGATTGTTTGCCGCCAAACCAACCGGCCTTCCCCAGTAAACCCTGTTCACACTGTCGGTGAGAAATCCGGTCACAAAATTGGCAACATAGCTTACAACGGTATCGGTTGGACTTTTCAGGTGCAAATAGATAACCGAAAAACCCCTGTGAGCCCCGGGAGCATTCCATGATCCCCTGAGAGCAGAGAGCATACCATGTTTCATATCGGAGGGAAATGAACTGTTTAAAAACTGGACAGCCATGGGAGCCGTGTGTGCGCGAATCAAGGCACCGGGTTGTATCATTTTTCTCACCATTGCGCTGTCTTGAGGGGTAATGGGTAAAAGCGCCTGATAGGTTGAATTGGCATTCATGTTAAAGTAAACCTGATTTCCATAGGCAAAGGGGTAACCGTAAAATCCGCCTTTTCTTACCACATCGAACCATTCAGGAGGAACTTCGTTTCCCTGATTGTCGCTGCCATTGTTATTGGCCCACAATTTTCTTGTGGAAGGTTGTATGTCCATACCCACAGCATTTCGCACACCTGTTGCAAAGGTTTCCCTTCCGGAGCCGTCATCGTTATACCTTTCAATTATGGCCCTGAATTCTTCGCGGCAAACATTGCAATACGAACCTATGGACAAGTATGCTTTGGCGTTCACACTATCGAAAACCAAGGTGCGGGTTCTGTGACCGCCTCCGGGCTGGGTTGCCCCCTCGGCAATATTATCTATAAAAATGCTGCGGTTTTCGTAAATACCGTCGGCGTTGTTGTCGGTAAGTTTCCACACCCTCCTCTCGTTGGTCACATACATGGCACCCTTGTAAAACTTCACATCGTGTGAGATGCTGAAATTGCCCGCAACCTCGAACATGGTATCAGCCACCCCATCGCCATTTTTATCGGGTAGCGCAAACACTTTACCCGCCGTTTGATCGGCAACATGCAGTACTCCTTTAGGGTCGAAGCTCATAAAACGGGGTTTGCTCAATCCGCCTGTGTGAAATACCCTTATTTTGTAACCTACCGGTATGGTGAGCTGCCTGTTCGCATTAAACTGACCGCTGAATTTAGCAGGTACTTCCACCTTCACTTGATGGCTTGGAAAACTATAACCGGGTGTGAGTTTGGCAGTTCCGGGCTGCGCTTGAATAAAGCTGACAGCACCAAAACAAATGGAAAACCAAAATACCTGGAGCTTGTTTATCATTTTCATTTATGAAACGAAAGTAATGCATTTTCCAATCCACAAACAGTGGCAGGGATTTTTTCAATTCTTCACCCTAATTTGCGACCCGAAATGATGTTCAACGACACCTACCTCTGGATTGCCCAAATTTTAGCCGCAGCCTTGTTCGGTCTGGCCGGCGCCATGAAAACAACACTCAGCCGTTTTCGATTACACTGAAGCGATTTTTGGTGCATTGGTCTACATTTACGGAGATGATGACGATAAAACTGAGAGAATTATAGGGTTTTATTTCCCGTGTTCTTTTGATTATGGGTATCCCATTTATTTCACATTACTGATAGTCATTATCTATTATGAAATAAAAGTAACTCTGACTTAATCCAAATCAGGTTATTACCATACATTTGAATTAAAACGATACGTTTACTTAATTTAATGATAGCAGTTTTTTGTCTAAATGCCTGTAGCCAACCCACAAGAAATAAATCTATTACTACAACAAACAATATCAAAATAGTAAAAGACACTTCAAAATATGAGCCGCCTAAAGCACATTGGCGCAACCCTGTAATGACGGGCATGGGGGCTGATATCGGTAGAGTTGTAAGGGCATATTACATTACAGGGGATTACAATAAAATGCTAAAGTTTGTTATTACCCCTAAATGTTACAGACAAAAACAAATGGAATATATATTAAGAAAATCAAAATGGGGCTATTCCATCCGTATGACAAACCTGCAATGGCTGCCTGATTCTACATTTGTATTAACCTATATCACCAGCAAACAAAATATGGCCGGCACCGAACAATATGTGGGCAGAATTATTAAAGACACGGCCAAACTTATTTTATTTCCCGAAAAGGAAAATCTTTTTCAATATTATGGTGATGAAGATTTAAATAATCTCTGCAAAATAAAAAGTGCACTGGACAATATCTATTTTTATGTAAACAGCGCCACCTTGCTTCCCAAGTCTAACGCAGCTTTGAATTCTATATTCAATTTTTTAAAAAACAACCCTGATCTTCACGCCCATTTCACGGGTCACGCCAGCCAGGAAGGAAATGCGCAGCTCAACCAGCAACTTAGTGAAACCAGGGCCAAAGCCATCTGCGATTATTTAATTAAAATGGGCATTGACAAAAACAGATTAAGCCATGAAGGCAAGGGGGATACGATGCCACTTCTGCCAAACACATCGGAGGTAAACAGATCTGTAAACAGAAGGGTGGAGATGATTGTTAGATAAAATCTAATATTTATTATTTTGCATTTACAGCCTGCTGTCTTAAACCTAAATTCAGTGAATTTAACCGGTATTTCTGCCGAAATGTCACTCCCCGAAAGCCAAATCCAAATACCTGCGCTCTGGGGAAATTTAAGACGTAAACTAAAACAATTTTTTTCCAATGACCCGGATTTTTTCTATTCGGTAAACGTATATCCGGAAGATTATTTTGAAAACTTCAATCCCGCCACTCCTTTTACAAAATATGCATTGGTACCGGCGGAATATGCGGGTGAACTCGATTTAGGGTGGGAAACATTCTCATTACCGGGCGGCCTTTACGCGGTATTCAACCACAAAGGACCTGACATATCCATTTTTAATTACATCTATTCCCAATGGCTGCCCCAATCGGGATTTATGCTGGATAACCGACCACACTTCGAAAAACTGCCTGCGGACTACATTCCGGGGCACCCCGAAAGTGCAGAAGAAATTTATATCCCCATACGCCCTGTATAACCCGATTTTTATTTTTCCCGCAATTTTTCTAATGTTGCAATGAAATTAAAAAGCAATGATACTTCTGATTGTAAAAATCGTTCTGGCTCTCCTTTTTGGACTGGCCGGTGTTATGAAAGCCACACGCAGCATGGAACAACTGGCCAGTGCAGGCATGACCTGGGTAAATGAATATCCCGAATCTTCGGTAAGAATAGTAGGTATTCTGGAACTTATTGGCGCATTGGGCGTAATTCTCCCAGCTTTTACCGATTTTTTGCCCGTATCTACCCTAATCTGCTCTAACTGCCTGGCAGTAGTAATGGTAATGGCTGGTTTGCACCACTACAAGCACAAGGAGTTTAAGAACATCGTCATCAACGTGGTGCTGTTTGCGCTTTGCGCTTATGTGAGCTATTGCAGTTTGTAATCTTTTACTTAGCCAAAACACATATGCCTGTCAGGTACATGTGTTCTGTTTGCACTTTAATCATGTAACGTCCTGAAGGCAATACCGCCACATCCAACGGCAATTTGGTTTCACCTGAAACTGCGTTTATGCGTGTTCCCAGCACAGCATTGCCTGCCATGTCATACATGGTAATTCTGGCAACACCGGTCTGTTGTAGGTTGAATGCAATATTTACAAGGTTCCCGGCAGGCTGGGGATAGACACGCAGCGTATTTATACCGGATTTAATTGCAGTAACGCCGTTAACCAAGGTATTGAAGGAACCTTCAGCAAAAGTGCCTGAATTCATATTGCAATTGCTCCTTACACGCCATTTATATGCGCTGTTTGACTTTAATCCTGTGAATGTATCGCGTGTGTTGATTATTGCGGCAGACTTCGTTGTCCACCCTGTATCGGTGGTAAGTTTGTATTGTGTTGTGTATGTAATTGCGTCATCCGCAGGATTCCAGCTTACGCGGGCACTGAAATGATTAACGCCATCAACCATCATGAAATTTTTGTCAGGTGGTGCACAAGGCAATTCTACATTGCGCAGATCGCTTTCCCATACGCCACGGCCATAGGTTGCAACACGCAATTTGGCCCCCGATTTTTGAATTTCTACTTCGTTAACCGCCACCAGTGGCAAGCCCACAGCGTGTTCTGTCCATGCCTTGGTGAGGGTGTCTCTGTAAAATACACCCAGGCTCATGCCTACATAAATGGTCTGATGTGCATCTTCATCCACGACCACAGAGCGTGCAGATATGGTAGGTAGACCGGCTGAAATGTCTATAAATGTATCACCGCCATTATTGGAAGTGAAAACCCGGTTGGTCCCGCTATTGCAGGCAATCCAAATCTTCAACGGGTTGTATTTGCTCACGAAGATGGAGGAAATGGTTGCAGGTGCGGTAATGGTTTTAACCGTTGTTCCGCCATTTTCGCTCCTGTAAAGGATATTTCCCCGTGATGTATAGATGTATCTTGTATTGGAGGAAGCTACGGCCAATACATCGAGATTATTATTGATGGATGGTGTAATTTTATTCCATGAAGAACCGCCATCATCGCTGCGATATACGCCGTTGTAGCCGCCCCAAACTGTATCATGGTTGCGGGGATGCATGGACAGCGGAGTTACCCAGTTGCCTGCAACCGGCCGGGTCAATCCTCTGTAGCTTTGTCCTGAATTATCAGTTTTGTATAAACCGCCATATTGGCTGGTTCCAATGGCAACCTCAGGATCATTGGGAGATGTAACACAATCCATGCCATCAGCGCCCAGCCACTCGTACCATACACCATCCGTGCGCCGGAAGGTTGATCCGTTGTCCTGTGCGCCGCCCACTACAATTTTAGGTTCCAGCGGCGAACAGGCAATACGGTAAAACTGCCTAATACCCAAACCCGTAGATAGTTCTTCCCAATCGCCGCCATTATTGAGACTGCGGAAAATCCCGCCATCGCTGGTTGAATAAATTGTAGTATTTACCCATTCCAGTGAATGTACATCCGCATGGTTGTAACCGATTCCGTTGGGATAAGTCCAAACAGTAGTAGCAGTAAAGGTTTTACCTGCATCCATTGATTTGAAACAAATAATACCCGCTAAATGAACCTCATCTGCGTTCAGGGGATTGGAACAAATGGCCAAATCGTAAGAACCCTGCCCTTTGGTATCAGTCCCATTGGGTGAATATCCCAAATAATTTGTTCCCTCAGATGCTTTGCCGATTACGGTAGTTTGAAAAGTTCTACCACTATCGTTAGAAACATAAAATCTACCCATAACACTTCCTTTTGCCTGCAGTACGTATACCCTAGCAGGATTTGCTGCAGTTACAGCAATCAAGGTTCTTCCCAGTGTATACATGCCCTTAGTAGTATCTATGCCTACCCAAGTTTTTCCGGTGTCGGCAGAGCGTCGGAAATAAGTGGTTCCACCGTTTCCACTGGCATACATAATGGCTTTATTGGCAGGATTAAACTCAATATCTTCCGATGTATTTACTTCTACACGCTTCCATACTGCACCGCCATTCACAGAGCGCCATAAACCATTGGTGGCCGCACAAAAAATCAGGTTTGAATTGCCAGGGAATACTTTAACCTGACGACAACTGGAGGGGCCTGCGCCGGTTGTAACCCAAGTAGCACCGGCATTGCTAGATTTAAGCACACCGCCTGAAGTTAGTGATGCATAAATGGTATTGGCATTATTGGGATCCAGGCACAAATGAAACACATTCATCCAGCCTGAATTGACAAAATCAATCAGCGGTGTCCAAATTTGTCCACCATCGGTGGTTTTCCAGATTCCACCACCCGGACTGCTAACATAAATTATATTTTCATCAGCAGGATTTACGGCTACCGAGGTAAGCCTTCCTACACCCGGATTCCAGCTACTGGTGTGGTTCCATGTTTTAGGACCCACCTCTTTCCAGGTATATACCCCGCGGCTTTTTACGCCCATATTTCTTACTGCCTGATGATAAGCCCTGTCCTCATTTTCGGGCTCAATGTAATATCCATTTTCATCGGTATGAAATTTACGCTCATACAACCAACGCTGATACTGATTATTGCCGCTTCCCTTTCCTGTTCCTTGTTCTTTAAAGTAAAGATTAGCGCGGCGCTCAATTTCATCTAAGGTAAGATTCTTTCTCTGCATCAGCTCATAGATATCGGTTTGCGCTGAGGCAAATAATGAGAAGTAAAAAGTCAGTGTAAAAGGTATATTTTTTATCATTAAGTTAGCGATCTGCAAATTTACAAAAAAATAACGGTTTAACCGTCAGTTATCTGTAAAACCGGAGAAATGTTCCCGTTGGCAAACCCCTTCCGGCTTTATCTGTAAGTAACAACTCACCGCTTCCAAAAGGCTGCGCGGGAAAATGCGATTTCACCATATTTTCGGTAATGACGGGTGAAAAACCCATGCTGTAAAGGTTTATCAGAAAAAATGCATTCTCTTTTTCCAGCAATCTGGCACACATGCCTATCAGGTCGTTGATTTGCTTTTCCAGAATCCATTTTTCTCCATCCGGGCCACGGCCATAGGCAGGTGGATCCAGAATGATGCCGTGGTAGGTTTTGCCGCGCTTAACCTCACGCTGCACAAACTTGAAGGCATCTTCCACTACCCAGCGTATATCTTTCAGTCCGGAAGCTTCCATATTCTCCTTGCTCCAGCTGACCACTTGTTTCACGCTGTCTACATGGGTCACATCTGCGCCTGCAGCGCAGGCCGCAAGCGATGCTCCTCCGGTGTACGCAAATAAATTCAGCACCCTGGGTGAAGGCGTTTTTATTTTTGATAGACAACCGGCTATGTAGTCCCAGTTTTCGGCCTGTTCGGGAAATATACCAACATGTTTGAATGCCGTTAATGCCAGGCGCATGCGGAGGTTCAGGCCATCTGATTTGTAGGAAACCATCCACCTGTCGGGCATACCTGGTTTTACCTGCCAGCTGCCGGCTTCTGCATCTTTTTCGCCTTTGCGAAAAAATGAAGCATGGGCGCGTTTTTGCCACTCGCTCTCAGGCATGGCTTTATCCCAAACAGCCTGAGGTTCCGGCCTGCGCAGCACATACTTGCCAAACCTTTCCAGCTTTTCAAAAACGCCGGTATCCAGCAGTTCATAATCGGGTAAATGGGCAGGCACCACGCGGCGAAAGGTCATGGCGCAAAGATAGGCATCTGGCTCAGGGAAAAGTGTATCTCAAAAGCTTTGAAAAATGCCCACCTTGTAAGGCGGTATTGGAAATTGTATCTTCTGCAAATAGATTACTCTTCTTTAGGCTGTTTGCCCGTTTTTAGCGATAGGAATTCAACTTCAAAAATTGAGATACCATACATTTCCTCAAAACTCTTTACATACTGACTTAGGGGCGATGATGCATCCATGGGTGCATACACTTCGAATTTTGCGCCTGAAGCAGACTTTTCAAAAGCTTCCATTAATGCGGGTGTCATGGCAAAACCTGACAAATCACTTTTCACACCCTGCGGTTGTCTCTCTCTTGTGTTGAACAAAATTGTTCCTTTCTGGGTTTTTGCCAGCATATGACAAGTAATTGTATCATACTTGCCCGGCGTGGCACCGTTTCCGGCACTAATTACTTTGTATTGACCATTGGATGAAAGTTTAACTACACCGGGTTTTTTGGCATTATCAGCAAGCCATTTGTCGGCTGCTTCCTTCAGTGCTTTCGATTTTTTCTCACGCTCCATGGCGATGTAGTCATTCTGCACAATTTGAATTTTCTTTTCAGATATGGAATAACCACTGTCTTTCTTCATAGCTTCTTCAATCCCTTTCATCAGTGAACTGTAGTCTATTTTATCGACACCACTTCCTTTCATATATTTACCTACCTGGTATCCAATGGTGTAACTGAATGAATCGGCTGCTGTCTTCAGCGTTTTGCCCGGGTTAACCTGTTTTCCGCCGCAGGCAACCAGCAACAAAGCGGCTGCAATTCCTGCGATTTTACTTGTATTTTTCATTATTTTTTCGTATATTAATTTTATTTGGCTGTACCATACAATTCTGCCCTGCGTTGCTGTACGGCAGCATCTTCGGCAAATTCTTCGTAGGTCATGTATTTATCTATCATGCCGTTGGGCGTGATTTCGATAATGCGGTTTGCTACAGTGTTAATTACTTCCTGGTCATGGCTATGCATTAGCACAATTCCGGCATATTCCATTAAACCATTATTCAGTGCCTGAATACTTTCCAGATCCAAGTGGTTGGTAGGTTCATCAAAAATGCCCACGTTGGGATTTTCAATCATCATTTTGCTGAGCATACAGCGCACTTTTTCACCACCTGACAGCACATTGCACATCTTTTGGGTTTCTTCCCCGCTGAAGAGCATTCGGCCTAAAAAGCCACGTATAAAGGTTTCGTCTTTTTCGGTACTAAACTGACGCAGCCAGTCAACCAGGTTAATGGGCTTTTCGAAATATGAACTGTTATCGTTGGGAAGAAAGCCCATTTTTACAGTCACACCCCATTTCACTTCACCCGCGTAGGGTTTCACCTCACCCCACAATACTTTGAACAGGGTATTCAGTGCCAGTGTGTTCCTACTCAGAAAAGCAATTTTATCGCCTTTGTTTATGGTGAAGTTAAGATTTCCAAACAATTTGCTGCCACCCACACTGCACGAAACATTGTCGAGGGTAAGAATCTGGTCGCCCACTTCCCTTTCCTGCTTGAAAAATATACCGGGGTAACGGCGCGTACTCGGCTGAATCTCTTCGATATCCAGCTTCTCCAGCATTTTCTTACGGGCGGTTGCCTGTCGGCTTTTGGCCACGTTGGCACTGAAACGGGCAATAAATTCCTGCAGTTCTTTTTTCTTCTCTTCGGCTTTTTTGTTCTGATCGCTGCGCTGCCTTAGTGCCAACTGAGAACTTTGATACCAGAATGTATAGTTGCCCGAGAATATTTTAATGCGGCTGTAATCAATATCGCACACGTGTGTGCAAACATTGTCGAGGAAGTGACGGTCGTGACTCACTACCAGCACGGTATTTTCAAAACCGGCTAGAAATTCTTCCAGCCAACGGATAGTTTCCACATCAAGGTCGTTGGTAGGTTCGTCCATCAGCAGCACATCGGGATTGCCAAACAAGGCTTGAGCCAGCAGCACTCGCACTTTTTGGTTACCGCTCAGTTCTTTCATGGGCTTTTCGTGCATGACTTCCTCAATGCCGAGGTTGCTGAGTAGGGTGGCTGCATCGCTTTCAGCATTCCAGCCATCCATTTCGGCAAACTGCGCTTCAAGTTCGCTGGCGCGCATACCGTCTTCGTCGGTAAAATCTGCCTTGGCGTAAAGGGCATCTTTTTCTTCCATGATGGCCCACAGGCGATGGTGCCCACGCAAAACTGTCTGCAAAACCGGAATCTCATCAAATTCAAAGTGGTTTTGCTTCAAAACCGCCATGCGTTTGCCGGGTTCAAGGTCTATCGAACCGGTATTGGGCTCAATTTCTCCGGCAATTATTTTCACCAGCGTAGACTTACCGGCACCATTCGCACCGATAATACCGTAGCAATTTCCGGCAGTGAACTTAAGGTTTACGTCTTCAAATAAAACGCGCTTACCAAAACGAAGTGAAATATTAGATACCGTTAGCATTGTTTCCTGAAAAGGCCTGCAAAATTAGTAAATATAAGCCTATGTTCCGAAGAAAAATCGCTTTTTCAACAATTGGTTAGCTATTTACAAACGACTGCAAACACTTGCAACCGAAAGTAACTGCTTCGATACCGAAAGAGGTAGTGGAAGGTCGGCAACTTTGCATCAACAAATTTTTCAAAATCAAATTTTTAATGTTTTTATCGTATGACAAACTTAGTTAATTCCGTTAGACTGATCGGCAATGTAGGCCGCACACCCGAAGTAAAAGAATTTGGCACAGGCCGCAAAAAAGCGTCCATGAGCCTGGCCACCACCGAGAAACGCCGCAATGAATCCGGCGAGTATATCTCGCACACAGAGTGGCACAACCTAATCTGCTGGGGCAAGCAGGCCGATGTAGTAGAGCGTTTCGTTAAGAAAGGCAGCCGACTGGCTGTTGAGGGCAAGCTCACCAACCGCGAGTACACCGGTTCGGATGGACAAAAGCGCTACATCACGGAAATCGTGGTGCACGAAATCTCATTCTTCGACGGCCGCAAAGCCGAAGGTGACGCCGAATCCACTGATGAAACGGCACCTGTTGCCGAAAAATCGGACAAAACCAAAAACAAGCTTCCTTTTTAAATATTGCGTGTTGTGTTTTTCATGGAGCCTGCGGTGTAACTACCGCGGGCTTTTTTATGGTAAAAACCTGCTTTGATCCGACACATCAGGCAGTTCGCACACATCCCTTCTTCCCCATATCCTGTAGCGGCGCCGGGCAATGGCATCATAGATCTTATCTGTAAGCGACATTGGCAAGATGCTAAAGACATTCAAAACAGACCACGGCAGCCCCAATAGTTTCAGCACACTAAAAGCAGCCCGGCTTTTTAGGTAAACTTCATTTCCCGCAAGCAAAACCACGCTATCAACACTGCGCACCTCTTCAGATAGCTGTTGCACCGCCGTTTCACCCTGCAGGGGTGCCAATAAAAAAATCTTTTTCTTATCACGCTTTACCACAAACCGCACAACCTTGTGGCACAAATTGCAATGCCCATCATAAAACAAAATGGGTGCGTTTTCCTGCATCACTGAATCTTTTGTAAATAGGAATTCACTTTTCCCCTGAAGTAGGGCGTCAGCTCAGCCGGTGGCCTGCGCATAGCTTCGCGCTCCGCACGTTTTTCCTGCATGTACTTTTGAATCGAAGCCGGTGCAGTAGGGGTATAGTTTCCGGGTGCGTTGGCCTGTCGCTGCTCCTCAGTCTGCTGGTTGCGGTCTGATTTTTCATGTTCCAGCAAACGGGTTTGTATCTCCTTCTGCCTTTCAATTAGTTGTTGGTTAAACCTTTTATTAACAAGTTCTTTCTCCTGTTCTTCCATCAGTTTCTCCGTCTCCCTCAGCGTTTTGGCGCCCGCCCCGTTTCCGCCCTGTTCCATTGCTTTTCTCAGTTCACCCAGCTTCCTGCGCAGCGCTTCCTGCATCAAGGCAATGCGGGCATACTCCTCGTTCATTTCCTTGCCCTGCTGTCCATCACCTGGTTTGGGTTGCCCATCCTTTCCGGGTTTACCGTCTTGCCCTTTTTTCTGCATTTCCTGAAGCATTTGCCCAAGTTGCTCCTGCCCCTTTGACAATTTATCACCTTTGTTTGGCTTGCCCTGGCTTTTGCCCTTCCCTCCCGGGTTGCTGCAACTGCCTTTACCTTGTTTCTGGTTTTGCTGAGACATCTTCTGCTGCATATCTTGCATGCTTTCCAGTAACATCACTGCCAGGTTGTTCAGCCCCGTCATCACAAATTGTTCCCGCATGGAGGCGGCCCTTAAATCGCGAACTTTCAGTCCTTGCAGCGCCATATCCATGTTGTTGTTTATTCTGGCAATTTCCTTTGAAACGAATGTACTAACCATGGGTTGCCGCTTTGCCAGCGCCCTGAGACTGTCTTCAAGCAAAGCACATTGCTCCCGTACCACCATCTGTCGCTTGTTGAGCTCCACAAACCGGGGGTTATATTCCCTGATGGTAGACAGTTCCGTAAAAATATCCTCCTGCTCCACCGATGTTTCCACCAGGTTTTCCAGTAACAACCGCAGCGTTTGGTAGTCTTCGGCCATGCGTTTCTGTTGCTCCTGCTCCATGCTTTTCTGCATCTTTTCGGCCGCTTTTTTCATTTGCTCTGCTGCATCTTTCTGGTTTTCGGAGGCCTTTTTGTTTTTACCGTTCTCAAGTTCATTGCCGGCCTTCTGCTGGCTGGATTCTGCCTGCTGCTGTTCCTGTTCACCAAGATCCAGGTTCATGGGCTTTTCCAGACCCTTATTCATGTCCAGCGCCTCCTTCAGATCCTTGCGAATCTCCTTCATCTCTTCCGAAAGTTTTTGCTGTTCTTCTTTCAGTTTGCCTTCCTTGTCTCCCTGTTGTTGTTTTGTTTTCTCGGCAAGCTTATCCTGTTTTTCTGACAGTTTATTAAGCCGGTCAAGGTTATCATTCAGTTTCTGCTCCAGCTGCAATTCCTTAAACTGCTCCATCAGCTGGTTCAGATCGCGCGCCTGCTCCTTATTCATTTGCCGCATTTCATTCATTTTTTCGGCAATTTTATCTTTGGAGGCCTTTTGTTCCAACAGCTTCTGGATTTCCTCCATGAGCTTTTTCATTTCCGGATTTTCCATCTGCTTCAGCAGTTCATCCATTTGCTTTTTGCGCTCCATGCTTTCCGGTTTCTGCGCCTGAAATTCATCCTTTTGCTGCTGCAGCTTCTGCTGTTCCTGTTTCATGTCTGAAATCTTCTTCTCAAGCTCCTGCTGCTTTTTCAGCAAATCTTCCACCCTTTGCTGCTCCTCCCAGGCCATGTTTTTCCCATTGTTCAGCTTTTGCTGAAGTTCCTGGGCCTCTTTCTGCATCTGACGGCTCTGGCTAAAGGCCTGCTGCATCATCTGCTGCACTTTATCGCTCTTTTTATCTGCGTCTTCACGCACTTCTTTTAATGTTTGCCTGCGCAAAGGCTGGGTAGTCGTTTTCGAAACTTTTGGACCATGAATACCATCATTATCGCGGGCTTCAAAATAATATTCCACCGCTTCGCCGGGTGCCATACCCAGGGCATCCATGTCAAGCCCGTAGAGAAAATCAACCCGTGAGCCTGATGACACTTTTACAGGAGCGTTCATCCAGCCAGCCTTTAACTTACCGGCATTATCCGATTCGGTAAAACGGTATTTTAATGAAACGCTGCTAACGGCGTAATCATCTGAAGCGGCGCCCACAAACCAGAAACGACGAACGTTTCCACTGTCATCTTTCTTTTCAACGGAAATCTCAGGAAATGCATCGGCAACAGCAGATATTCGGTACTGCAATGTATCTGCCCCCGTTGCCTTTGAATGCCGGGGCAACACGCGAACCAGTTCCTGCGCTGCACAAACCATCCGATAAATAAAAACACCATTCTTTTCTTTAATCTGCTCTGAACGGGCAGAACGGATAACTTGCAGGGATTCCGCATCGCGTGCCCTAAAGTTCCAGGTTATGGTGCTGCCTTCTGGCAACTGAAATTCGGTGGTATTGCTGAATTTCTCGGTCCCTTTTCCGGTGTAGGCGGGATAAACCACCGTGGCTTCCGCATCCGTCATGGCCGGATCCGGCATCAGTTTCAGCAGATACGGCTGAGATGAAAAACCCATGGCCTCAAACTGAAACGGCAAATCTTCCTGCACACTGCTTATTTCATAGGTGAATTTATTGCGACCGCTTTTCAGCATCTTAATTCGTTGCCCTTTGAGTGTCAGGAAGGCCTCATCCGGCAAACTTCTGCCTTCAAAAACAAGTTCCAGATTAAAGGGTGCGCCCCGCCGGCAGCTCAGTTCTTTGTTCATTAGCCTGAAGCTAAAGGGTGCCTGCTTTTCGAAGTGTTTGTTGTACTGAAAGAACCGCTTACTTCCATCAAAAATGATATGACTCTGAAAAAGCATCAGAACCAGCAGCAAAACCACCGGAGGAAGGGCATATTTTAAATATTTACGGTTGGCATTAAGGTTAATGGCACCCGTAAACGGAACAGGTTTTAGT
Source organism: Sphingomonadales bacterium (assembly GCA_016872175.1). Classification (GTDB taxonomy): domain Bacteria; phylum Bacteroidota; class Bacteroidia; order NS11-12g; family UBA955; genus RGEC01. The sequence goes on from VHBA01000020.1 coordinate 17,548, forward strand.
TCTTGTGTTTTCTGGTCGATTCCCGCCAGCAGCAGCGCACTGTCGGGATGTTGGCGCGCCATGGCCTCCAGCTGAAGTAAGTTCAGGAGTTTATCCTGCACATTGCCAAAATGTTCGCCGATAATTTTTGCTGCCTCATCATATGAAATAACTGCACCCAGGCGATACATGCCCATTAGGGGTTTTGCAATCCAATACCAAAGCACTGCACCGGTCAGGGCAACGTAGCCCCAAAACAGCAAAGTGCGCGTCCACACCGGAAAAAAGGCAAAATACTCTGAGAAGGCGATGAGAAGAAAAAGCCCCAGCAGCAGCGCCACAGTAAGCATAGCACCGCGCACAAGTTTGTGCAGGTAATACTTTCGGATAAACGCATCCAGCCGACTCAGAATCTCTGTGGCCATTCCCTACAAATATAACAAATTTTGGGCCGATTATGTTGTATTCAGACCAATTTTATTTGGCTAAATAGCGCATGCATCACAATCCCCGCCGCCACGCCTGCATTAAGGCTCTCCGTTAGACCCGCACCCGGTATACTGATGCGCTTTTTCACTGCTTTTTCCGCTTTACTTCGTATTCCATGCGCTTCACTGCCTATCAAAAGCACCGCAGGAAAATCCGGCGAAATCGCACCCACATTTTCTCCGTCCATAAAACATCCCAGCACATTTTTATTTTCCAGTATTTCGGTTAAATCGCCATACACCCACTGCATGCGGGTAAATGAGCCCATTGTGGCCGAAATGCACTTGGCATTGTGCACATCCGTGCAATCTTTGGAAAGCACCACCTGCCTGAAACCAAACCAGTCAGCGGTTCTGAGGATGGTTCCCAGATTTCCCGGATCGGAAATACCATCCAGCGCCAGCACCACAGGCTGATTAAAATCAATTTGTGATGACTTCCATTCCCGTATTTCCACAATGGCACAAAGCCCGGGAGGCGTGTCCATCTGGCTGATTTTTGCGTAATCCTGACGGCTCACGATTTCCGGTTCAAAAGGCAGTTTTAGCCCCTCAATCCCTTGCAAAGTGGCCAATATTCTGACTATCTTCCAGTCGCTGTGGAATACTTCAAGCACATTCTTGCGGCCTTCCACCATGAATTGGCCATATTTTTGCCTGTACTTCGGCATTCGCAGTGCCGAATATTGTTTTATCTCTGCAGTTGATGGCATTTTCCGGTAGCAAATATGCTGTACATACACTAAAAATCGTTACGATTTTTTTGCTGATTCTATGGATAACGCAGAGCTGTGGCGTAAAAAAGGGCATTCCCAAAGGCGAATACCTGCTGAAAAAGAACGAGGTAACCCTGGTTCGGGAAAAGAAAACCGACAAAGAAAACAAAATTAAAGCTTCAGACCTGACCGCCCAGATATTGCATCGTGGAAACAAAAGGGTGTTATTCAACAGAATTCCCATTTACCTTTGGATGTACTCATTGGGTACGGCATGGAAAAACGAGGAAGCAAACACCAAACTAACCTGGAGACGACGCCTGCGCGAAGATTTTGGTGAACCACCCGTATTGCTGGATACCGGCCTTACCGTTCTGTCGGCCGATAACATCACCAACTACCTGCAAAACATGGGTTATTTTGATGCATCCGTTAAACGCAATATCAAAAGAACAAAACGCAAGGCAGTGGTAAAATACAACGTTAACATTGGTCAGCCTTACCGCATCAATTCTTTTTTCCGCGAACCTGCAGATACTGCGCTGAAACCCTTGCTGGACAGCATCACGCTCTCTTCAGATTTCTTCCGCCTTTGGTGGTCCGCCGACCTGAATAAACTCAACGAATCCCGTGAATATATTGCCTCGGCCATGCACAACCACGGGTATTACATGGTAAATCAGGATTATTTTTACTTTGAACTCGATACACTTTCAAGTAAAAAAGAAGCAGCAGTCTATCTGAAAATGGATTTGCCTAAAAGCGGCAAACCTTTCCGGCAATACAAATTCGGGCGACCTACCCTAAAAATAGAAAGCAGTGCCATTTTTCTGGCCAACAATTTCCCTGATTCAGTTTGGGTAAACAACAAACTCTTGATAATGGGTCACTACCCCTTCAAAGCCCAAACCATGGCCGGTCTGATAGGTATTGACAGTGGGATGCAGTACTCACAAAAGGCCGGCGAAAACACCTACAAATCGCTCACAGAAAGCGGCTTGTTTTCATACGTCGATATCAGATATGAAATAGACACGAATAAACTCACCATTACACCGCAAATATTGGCCAAAGCCTTCCAGCGGATGTATGTTTCATTCGAGCCTCAGGGACTGTATTCACCGCAAGGGACATCAGGTACCAACTTCCAGACCCAAAGCCAGCGAAGCTTTGGCCTGGCAGGTATTTTGGCTTTTAATAACAGAAACGCACTTCACCACGGAGAAAGTTTTCGCCTATCTTCTATCACCTCCTATGAAGCCATCATCCGCCGCGACCAGACATCCAATCTATTATATGGCTTACAACAGGGATTTAACGCGTCGCTATCGCTACCGCACTTCACGCTGTTGAATGGCATTGACAAACTTACCAAAACCCAACGCAGGAACACGGTTTTATCCCTGTCCTACCAATTCGAAAACAACCCGAATTTCCGTCGCAGTACCCTGCCCGCCAGCGTTACATTTCAGTTTCTGCGGTCGCGGCTGAGCTGGTATTACACCCCGCTGGAACTTAGTTTTAACCGCAACCGACTGGATCCATCATTCCTGCCAAGGCTACCCGCCCTGGACCAGGATTTTGTGCGCCGGGTGTTCACAGACCAATTTATTTCAGCCGCCAAACTGGGATTGATTTATGCCAATAACCGCACCAAGCCTGGAGAAACATACCTCTTTACGCGTGCTGGTCTGGAAACCAGCGGGAACCTTCACCGCCTGTTGCGCAGCATGAGTAAAGGCTTTCGTCCCGACAGCAGTTATCAGTTTCTAGGTGTCAAATACTTTCAATACGCCAAAATTGAAAGCGAAGTACGGTTGAGGCAAACCCTCGACGAACTAAACACCATCGCCTTTAGGGCCAATGCAGGCTTGGTTTTGCCCTATGGCAACAGCAAAGATGTACCCTATGATAAACGATATTTTATTGGCGGCAGCAACAGCCTCAGGGCATGGAGACCCCGCAGGCTCGGCCCGGGAACAACACCCGATACCAGCGTCACGCTGATTGACCGTTCGGGTGAATTTCTGTTCGAAACCAACTTTGAATACCGATTCACCATCTTCCCTAAATTCCTGGAAAGCGCCTTGTTTTTTGATATGGGGAATATCTGGAACCTGAAAAGGACAGGCCAAACCCAAAATACAGGAATCCTGAATCCCGCTACCTGGGGACAGGAACTGGCCATGAATGCCGGTATAGGATTCCGCTTCGATTTCAAGTTTTTTCTATTCCGACTGGACTGGGGATTACCCGTGCGAGACCCCGCCAAACCTGAAGGCAATCGCTGGCTGTTGAACAAAGAAAACTTCCTTGGTTTTAACAATTATTTGCGGAAGGAAACCGCGCTGGCTTTAGGTATTGGCTATCCTTTTTAATAAAGGCCACACAATAAATTCACTTTCGGAACAGTTTTTGTTTGGATATTAATCCCATGAAAACATTTGTTAAATTTTTTGTCTTCGCCCTGCTCTCAATTTCTATGATTGGATTATTTCAGGCCTGTCGTGATAAAGACGGAAGCATTAACATATTTACAGTTCAGGACGACAAGGATCTGGGACTTCAGGTAGTGCAGGAACTGGAAAACGACCCTAATGTGCAGGTGCTGGATTCGGCAACATATCCCAATGCATATAAGTATTTATACAACCTTAGAGACAGCATATTGGTGCACAATGAACTCAATTATGAAAAGAAGTTTTCATGGCGGATTCGTATTATCAAGGACGATACCACGCTAAATGCGTTTTGCGCACCCGGTGGCTACATATATTTTTATACCTCCCTCATTGAATACCTCGAAAGCGAAGATCAGCTTGCAGGTGTGATGGGCCACGAAATGGCACATGCCGACCTTAGGCACAGCACCGATGCCTTAACCCGCCAGTATGGCCTGAGCGTTTTGTTTGATATTATTTTCGGTAAAGACAAAGGTCAGTTGGTGCGGGTGGCTGCACAGATTAAACTGCTGCGGTATAGCCGCGAAAACGAGTCTCAATCAGACATGTACTCCGTAACCTGGCTGTATCCCACTGCTTACAATGCAAAAGGCGCCGCCGGATTTTTTCAGAAACTTATTGACCAGGGTCAAAGCAGTGGCGCACCGCAATGGCTAAGCACACACCCCAACCCCGACAACCGCGTTCAGGCAATTACAGACAAATGGCAGGCTCTGGGTGGTAAAGTCGGACAAACATTCACCCAGCGCTACAATGCCTTTAAAACTTCGTTGCCATGAGAAAATTGCTGCTTGTCTTTTTCACCGCGATGCTCTGCACCGGTATTCTGGGACGACAGTCGGCAGACACCGTCAAAACCAATGACGGAGATTCTCTGGGTTTGATAATTCCTGATACGGGCTCCAGCCGCATTGTGGAAATTAACCGCCTGTTAGCTTTTGCCGAACAATTCCTGGGCACACCTTACCGCTATGGAGGCAAAGGACCAGCAGGATTTGACTGCAGTGGCTTTGTGAGATATTGCTTCAGCCAGACGCAGGGAATGACCCTCAGCCCTTCAGCTACCCATTATTTCAACCATGGAATAAAGGTACACCCCTCATCGGCACGTCCGGGTGATATAATCTGTTTCACCGGATCTAACAGCAGAAGCCGAAGCATTGGCCATGTGGGCATTATCACAGAGGTAACACCGACAGACATATATTTTATACACGCTTCTGTAAACCGAGGCATCTGCTTCGATGCAGTGAGTTCGCATTACTACAAACAGCGCTTTCTCCAAATTCGACGCGTGCTGGAGTAAAATCCATTTACGTCATAAAACTGTCATAAATCCATGTCGATTAGGCAGTAGAAATCGCTGAATACCCCATAATAGGGCTGAATAAGTTCAAGATCAGATAAAAAAATTATCTGAAAATTCATTTTTTACTCGCTATGTCCTAATATTGTGACCAAACTACATTTAAACTCACTGTATGAATACAATTTACAAAACCATCAAGCGCAATGGCCTCAAAGCCATTGTCCTGGGTTTGATGCTCACCGGTTCGGGGTGGCTGAAAGCCCAGTTAACTGGTACCGTTACGGTAGGAACCGGCGGTACTTACAGTACATTCGGTGCTTTCGCAACTGCATTTAACGCTGCAGGTGTAAGCGGACCTTTAACAGTCAACGTAATTTCAAGCACCACAGAAACCGGAAGGGTAGCACTGATTCAGCCTGGCACCAACCCTACAACAAGCACCAACACAGTAACCATTAATGGCAATGGTTATACCACTAGCTACTCAGGTTTATCATCAACTCCTGAAGTTTTCTTGCTTGATGGTGCTGACTATTTCACTTTCAGCAACCTGATTATCCAAAACTCAGGTACAGCCACCAACATCATGGGGGTTCGTTTCACAAACAACGCTAATTATAACCGCATTTCACGCTGTACACTGCAGTTTTCGAACTTTAACTCGTTCGTGACAAGCGGTGGCGGTGCTTATGTGGTATTTGCAAACAGCACTTCTCTCAGCAACCTTTCAGGTGCAGCTTTTAGCGGCGGAAACGGCTGTTACAACGTAATCATCAACAACTTGATGCGTACTACCAACTTCAACAGTCCCGGTCCATGGGGTGGTATTTATGAATCACAAAACAGCAGCTTGTACTCATCCACTGCTTTCAACAACACATTCCGCAGCAATACCATCCAAAACTATTACTTATATGGTATCAACAGCAATTACTCCAACGGAACTGAAATTGTAGGCAATGACCTTAGCCGTGATAATAATAGTAGCGGAATGCCTAACAGCGCTCTGTACTCTCTGTACATGTTGTACAATGGATCTACCAGCCGTTCCAACAGAATTGACTCAAACAATGTGCACGATCTGCCTTTCCGGAATGCTGCGGTAACATCTGCCAACTCAACCAACTGGAATATTCAAATGGGAGTTGTTACAGGTACTTCTACCTACCCATCCTCTATCAAGGGCAACAAAGTCACCAACATTATGTCTAACACAGGTGGAAACCTGGGTATTTTCGCTCAGATAAATAACTTCTGTAACATCGATGATAACATTATTACCAACCTACGCAACAATGGTACTGGCACTAGCTTCACCGGTGGATACGTAAAAGGTATTTATTGCAATGGTGGTAATGATTTTAACATTCGCAGAAACACTATCCGTGATTGTCGTCCCAATGCATATTTTTCCGGTATCTACTGCTCAGGACAGACACCTAACTCATATGAAACTTCTATTTCTGACAACTACATTAAGAATAATATATCCACCAGTACAGCATACTCTTTCTATAACATGTATGGTATCTACTGTAACAATGGTTCGTGGAACAACAGCAGAAACACAATTGATGAATTGCAGCAGGGTGGCCCATACGGCTATGTATACTGTTTCTACACTGTAGCTGGAACAGGAAATCATTTGTGGTCTGCCAATATTGCTACACATACCCGTGGTGGCTATTACACATATGGATTTTATAGCAGTGCAAGCGGAACAGGTGAAGTATTATTTAAACAAAATACCCTTAACTTCAACGTAAGTGCAGGTTTTGGCTGGAACTACTATAACTACTTCACTTATGGCTTTGGCTCTGCCAAAACCACCTATGAAGGTAACATTTTCTATGACAACACATCATACTACTGGGGTTTCTATTTTGGAACCACCAATACCAATATGAAGTGGACCAATAACCACCTTTTTGCTCCATCCTCAGCTTGGGGTATGTACAGCTACTATCCTTCAGCCGGATTTGTTTATGACTACAATACATGGAGAACTTCCGGCGCAGGTGGCCAGATAGGTGACATATATGCCGATCCGCTGTTTACGAATGTGGGATCCCGTGACTTCCGCCCCCGCGAATTCTTGACCCAAAATAATGTTAATACAACCTCAAATGCGCCTACTGAAAACAATGGTAAAAACCGCAATAAGGTTAAATCTGACCGCGGGGCTGCTGAGAACTTCATGGACATTCAGGCGGTAAGTTCAGACCTTTCAGTACCTTCCAGCATTTGTGCAGGTTGGGAACAAAACGTAAATATCCAGGTTAGAAACCTTTACACCCAGGATACTGCCTACAACTTTAACGTAGCCTATTCATACACTGGTGGACCGAAAGTAACGAAGTCAGTAACAAAAAAATTATTGACCAACGATACCTGTATGGTTACTTTCAGTGTTCCAATTCGCGTAAATACCATTGGAAATGTGCGTGTAGTAGTATTCATCGATATTCCGGACGATAATAACGCCAATGATTCGTTTGTTTTCAATACGGTTGTTAAACCAGCACCCGGTGGAGGAAAATACAGCAAAGGAACAACACCTTCTACCGCCTTCTACCAGTTTGGCAAAGCCAATGATGTAACCCAGGTTAAACGCGCTGTTTATTACAATGTTAGCTCACCCAGCGCTTACACCAACGGTGATTACTGGGATGGCACTGGTTCGTCTACCGGTAAAAAATGGACAGCATCGGTTTATGCAGAAACCGTAAAAGGCACATTGCTCTCCGGCGCAGGCAGCATCAGCAAGCACGCTACCGGTACCAACGACCTGGAAGTTAAATTTGAAACTTCAAACACTGCCTATGAAGACAGCATGATTACCATGGTAACCAAAATCACTGATCTCAACAACGGATGTGATACCTTCATCAAGCGTAATGTTTTGATTTATCCTACTATCGTACCCGACTTCAAATACCCAAGCAAAATTTGTGACGGTGAAACTGTTCCTTTTGACCAGGCCAGCACTGTGCGCAGTGGTTCAATGGAATTTTTCTGGAACTTCGGTACAGGCGTTGCAGGTGATACATCAGGTGCTCCCTCACCCGTATTTACATTCCCTAAACCCGGTACCTACCGTGTGAAAATGTATGCAAAAACCCTGCCCTATGGTTTTGTATCTATTGACAGTGCAGACATTTTAGTAAGTCCTATTCCAACTGTTAAATTTACCAAGCTAAACGCATGCGAAGGCCAGGACCTTGTATTTACAAACCAAACTACACCTACCACCGGAGTTAATTCTAACTGGAACTGGGGTAATGGACAGAATAAAAACGATAACAATACTACCGTTAAATACAAATATTCCGCACCCGGATCATATCTGGTTACACTTACTGCCAACCTAAATGGTTGTATCGGTACCTCTAGCCAGCGCGTGTATCAGTTCCCTACACCTAAAGCTTCATTTAGCCAGGTATCGGGTTCTTGTGACAATGACGAATATAGCTTCATGAACAAAACCACCATTGCTTCAGGAACATTTGGTTCATACTGGAACTTTGGAGACAACACCTATTCAACTGAAGACGATACCAAGAAAACTTTTGGTACTCCCGGAAGCAAGAGTGTGAAACTGGTTGCTACCAGCGTATTTGGTTGCAAAGACAGTTCTGTTCAGAACATCGCAGTGCTTGAAAGCCCCAAGGTATCTTTTGTAAATTCACCGGCATGCTCACGCACAGCTACTGAATTCACCAATACCACGCCCACAGTAGGCGGTGCAGGTGGAACGGTTAAAACATATAACTGGAGCTTCGGTGACGGTGGTACTTCTATGTTAGAGAGCCCTTCACGCAGCTGGAGCGCACTGGGACCCAAAACTGTTATTTACAGCATTGAACTGATGAATGGATGTAAAGGTTCATTCACCAAAGAACTGACAGTAGGCATCCAGCCTAAGGCTTCTTTCACTGCACAGAATGTGTGTCTTGGCAAACCCATGACTTTCGACAACACCAGCACATGGCCTCAGGGCGATATCAGCTGGTTGTGGAACTTCGGTGACGGTACCACTTCTACCTCATCTAAGCCTGTTCACACCTATAACAAATCGTTCTCACCAAACGTAACCCTGTATGCAAGCATCGCAGGCGGTTGCACCGATTCTATGGTTATTCCCGTGAACATCTTTGAAGGACCCCGCACTTGTGATTTCACTGTAAATACCGATTACGCTTATGGCTTCCGCGGTGTGAAACTGAATCCTTTGAACGCATCTACCGGTGTAGCAGGCGGTCAGGACAAAGTTGAATACAACTGGATCTTCGCAGGTGGTGGTACCAACAAAACCAGTGGTGTTAATGCTGAAACCCAGTACGACTTCCAGGCTGACGGTTCTTATGACGTAACCATGCGTGCAAGGTCTACTACTGCTCCTTTCTGCGAGTGCAGCATCACCAAGAAAGTGGTTATGAACCGCGCTGCCGTTAAGGATCTGGAAACTACCGGTGTGGCAGTATTCCCCAACCCCAACAACGGTCAGTTTAACCTGTCTGTGAAGAGCAGCTTCGGCAAAAACCTGAACATTGTTATTACCAACATGTCAGGTGCTGTAGTAAAACAAATCAGCACAGAAAACAATGGCCTGATCAGCATCAACAGCGGTAATCTTTCAGACGGTGTTTACATGGTACGTGTAAGCTCCGGTGAAAACACTGCAGTTCGCAGAATCACCATCAGCAAGTAATTGCTGTAAACCATAAAAAAAGGCACCCTGATGGATGCCTTTTTTTATTGCCATGCTTCGACAGGCAACGGACTTGTCACCCTGAGTTTATCGAAGGGTCAAGGTCGTTATCATGCTTCGACAGGCTCAGCATGACAATTTGGTCAGCATGGCAATTTGCTCAGTATAACAACAGATTCAGCAGTGAAAGCCAGATTAACGAGAAGAATAATTAAAAAGCCCCGCTGTTTGGCGAGGCTTTTTAATTATTTAGAAAAAGGGCTCTGTTACCCCTTTTTTTCATATTCTTTGGCTTTGGCTTTGGCTTTTGCGATGCTGATATTGAGCTCCTCGCTGTCTTTCTTATGGTCTACCTTAAGCTCACTGCTTTCCTTGAGATTCCCTTTCAGCACTTCTTCGGCCAATGGTTCTTCCAGGTATTTCTGCAAAGCGCGTTGCAATGGACGTGCCCCAAAATCAGGATCAAAGCCCTTATTGGCCAAAAAGTCTTTGGCGGCTTTGGTAAGACTTATATTGTATCCCAAATCTGAAATACGCTTCAGCATTTTTGCCATGCGAAGGTCCAGGATATGAATAATTTCATCCTTACCTAGGCTGTTAAATACAATGATATCATCAACACGATTCAGAAACTCAGGTGAAAAAAACTTCTTCAGCTGGGTTTCAATAACCTGCTTGCTTTCCTTGTCACGTGAAGCCTCCTTGTTGCCTGTAGCGAATCCTACACCTGTACCAAAATCTTTCAGGGTTCTGGAACCTATATTGGAAGTCATAATGATTACAGTATTACGGAAATCAATCTTGCGACCAAGACTATCGGTCATTTGTCCTTCATCCAATACCTGCAATAGCAGATTAAACACGTCAGGGTGTGCTTTCTCAACCTCATCAAACAATATTACACTGTAGGGTTTGCGGCGTACTTTTTCGGTGAGCAATCCACCCTCTTCGTAGCCCACATAACCAGGAGGCGCTCCTACAAGCCTGCTTACGGAAAATTTTTCCATGTATTCGCTCATATCGATGCGAATCATGGCATCATCTGTATCAAATAAAAATTCAGAGAGCGCCTTGGCAAGTTCTGTTTTACCCACGCCTGTCGGCCCCAGGAAAATAAACGAACCGATGGGCCTATTGGGTTCCTTGAAGCCCGCGCGCGTACGCTGAATGGTTTTGGTGAGCTTTTCTACAGCTTTATCCTGCCCTACCACACGCCCTTTAATGGTGTCGGCCATTTTAAGAAGACGCCTGCTTTCATCTTCAGCCATGCGCTTCACGGGTATTCCTGTCATCATACTCACCACATCAGCGATATCGTCTTCTGAAACCGTAAATTTCTCGTGGGCAGACTGTGCTTCCCATTGGGCTTTAGCCGTTTCAAGCTCTTCAAGTAACCGTTTCTCATCATCACGGAGCTTGGCGGCCTCCTCAAAATTCTGGCTTTTCACCACCCGGTTTTTCTCCACTTTGATTTCCTCGATACGGCCTTCCAAAGTAACGATTTCTGAGGGCACATGAATATTGCTGATGTGAACACGCGCGCCCGCTTCATCCAGTATATCAATGGCTTTATCGGGCAAATGCCTGTCGCTCATATAGCGAACACTCAAATCAACGCATGCTTTAACAGCTTCGGGCGTATATACCACATTATGGTGCTCTTCGTATTTATCGCGAATATTATTCAGAATCTCTACACTCTCTTCGGGTGTAGCAGGTTCTATCATTACCATCTGAAAACGACGTTCAAGGGCACCGTCTTTTTCAATATACTGTCGGTATTCATCGAGGGTGGTTGCGCCAATGCATTGAATTTCGCCACGTGCCAGTGCCGGTTTAAACATGTTGCTGGCATCAAGCGAACCGCTGGCACCGCCCGCACCTACAATGGTATGAATTTCATCAATGAACAATATTACATCGTCGGCCTTTTCCATTTCCATCATCAGCGCTTTCATACGCTCTTCAAACTGCCCACGGTATTTGGTGCCTGCTACCATGCTTGCTATATCCAGGCTTACCACACGCTTATTGAACAGTACACGGCTCACCTTGCGCTGAATGATGCGCAGGGCAAGACCTTCGGCAATAGCGGTTTTACCCACGCCGGGTTCGCCAATCAGCACGGGATTATTTTTTTTACGGCGGCTAAGAATCTGGCTCACCCGCTCAATTTCCTTTTCACGACCTACGATAGGATCCAGCTTACCTTCTTCCGCAGATTTGGTGAGGTCCCTGCCAAAGTTATCGAGTACCGGTGTTTTACTTTTCCCTTTGCGGGCTTCAGTGGCTTTCTGTTCCTCGCGGTAGAAATCCTCCGGATTATCCTGATCTTCTCCCGGATTTACTGCCCTTGGTGTTTGTGTATCCACGCCCTCTTCCAAAGCAGCCTTGAATATATCGTAAGTAATACCAAAATGTGCCAGCACCTTCGATGCAGTATTGTCCTCATCGCGAAGAATGCTCAGCAGCAGGTGCTCGGTGCCTATTAGGTCTGTTTTAAAAATCTTGGCCTCCAGATAGGTTATTTTCAGGGCTTTTTCAGCCTGTTTGGTCAAGGGAATATTGCCCAAATTGGTAGTACGGTTTGCTGTAGACTTAATGGTATCTTCAATAGATTTTTTAAGCCTGATGGTATCAATATCAAGCAGGCGAAGCGTTTGCAGTGCTTTTCCCTCTCCTTCCCTTATAATGCCGAGCAATAAATGCTCACATCCAATGTAATCATGCCCCAGCCTAATGGCTTCTTCCCTGCTGAATTGTATGACTTCCTTTACCCGTGGTGAAAATTTGGCTTCCATGTAATTGTTCCCTTATTACAAAATTAATATCAATTGATGTTTAAAAAAGATGACTAACGCACAAACGGTAAGTCTGTGTGTTTAAATATACAGATGTCAAATTTTACGCCAAAAGTGAATTCCCATGCCCTGTATGACAAACTGCCATTGAATTTGAGTTATGCACCATTCATCCACGGGGGATGTTCAAAAATAATACTGCGCTATATCGATTTTACCGGAAGTAAAAAACATAATTTTGTTAGTTCTATGGACACCGGCAACAACACAAACCGCAAACGCAAGAACACTCCTGTATTACCTGCTGATTATCAGGGGCGCGTTCCTCCCAATGCACGTGACCTTGAAGAGGCGGTGCTTGGTGCCATGATGCTGGAAAGTGAAAAGATCAATGAGGTTATTGACATTTTGTCAGAAGCACATTTTTACGCACCTGAGAACAAGGTGGTTTTTAGGGCTATAAGTGCCTTATATCAGGAAGGCAAAACTGCAGTTGACCTGCTCACCGTAAATAATTATCTGCGTTCCACAAATGAGTTAGAACTTATTGGCGGCAGTTATTACCTGGCGATGCTCACCAATAAGGTTTCAAGTGCTGCCAATATTGCTTTCCACGCAAGGATCCTCACCCAAAAAATGATCCAGCGCGAGCTGATTCGGGTTAGCGGTGAAATTGCCCATGATGCATTTGACGATTCAGAGGATAGTTTTATATTGTTGGATGAGAGTGAGCGTAAGCTTTACGAAATAAAGAACAACGGCCTGAAACGCAATTTTCAGGATATTGATACGCTGGTCAACCGTGCCTTAAAAGACCTTGAAGAGCGCAGCAAAACTGAAACAGACGGTATTACGGGGGTTGCCTCCGGATTCTCTGACTTGGATAGGATTACAGCAGGATGGCAGCCCAGTGATTTGATTATCCTGGCAGCGCGACCTGCCATGGGTAAAACAGCCTTCGCGCTTTCACTGGTTAGAAATGCTGCCGTTGATTTTAAAAAATCAGTGATGATTTTTTCGCTAGAAATGGCCGATGTGCAGCTGGTAAACCGTCTTATCAGTGCTGAAGCGGAAGTGGCGGCAGATAAAATCAGAAAGAGCGATCTCACTGAACAGGAATGGCAGCGTCTTCACAGTAAAACTGTGAGTCTCAGCCAAAGTAAAATCTTCATTGATGATACGCCTCAGCTGAATATTTTTGATTTGAACGCCAAGTGCCGCAGGGTACATTCCCAGCATGGCCTGGATATGGTTGTTGTTGATTATCTTCAGTTATTGAGGCATGAAACCAAAGGACAGGGCAACCGCGAACAGGAAATTGCCTTCATATCACGTTCTCTCAAAGGTTTGGCAAAAGAACTCAGTGTTCCAGTTATTGCGCTGGCTCAGCTAAGCCGTGAGGTCGAAAAAAGGAACAATAAGCGTCCTCAGCTCTCCGATCTGCGTGAATCGGGCTCTATTGAACAGGATGCAGATATGGTAATGTTCCTGTACAGGGATGAATATTACCAGAAAACGGCAGGTGGTGGCAATGAAACTGTCCAGAAAGGTCCCGATGCTTACAATGATTATGGTGTGGATGGGCTCACCGAAATTCTGATTGGTAAAAACCGCCATGGTGCCGTGGGTTCTGCTTTCACTAAGTTCATTAACTACTACAGCAAGTTTGTTGATTTAACTCCCGAAGAACGGGTACTGATTCAAAGCCAGAACAACAACTACGATAGCGGATATGCACATGAGCCTGCTACACAAACGTTGCCGAGCAAAATGAACAACGCTTCAGACATGCTGTTGGATGACGATAACCGGGACAGCTGGAATCACCTGGGAGGCTCGGGTGCCAATATTGTAGAGGATAACGACGATTTTTAACCCATAAAAAAACCCTGACTATGTCAGGGTTTTCACATCAAAATACATACACTGTATTATTCTTCTGCATCGGAAGATGCCGGAATCTTCACAGCGATGATTTTATCTTTGCCATCGGAGGTTTTACCTTCAATGGTTATGGCTCCACGCAGTGATTTCAAGGTAGCAACCGTTCCCTGCACACTGTAAACAGGCTCGTTGTTTATGTTAGTAATGAAAAATCCTTCAGTAATGCCGGCATCTTTTAACACACCTTTACCCACCGTTTTAACTTTCACAGCGTTTTTCAGACCCAGTGTCTGTCTTTCCTCCCGGGTTGCATTTTCAAATTCCACACCAAGTAATGCGGCAGTGTTTTGAGGTGCTGCAGACTCGATGGCGGTCTTGCCACTTTCACTGAGAAGCACCGCATTCACGTCCATGGTAGATGATTTGCGTCGTAAGGTGATTTTTACTTTATCACCGGGGCGGCTCTTGCCAATCTCCTCCTGCAGGCGGCTGCTGCTGTTTACCTCTGCATCATTTATCTTCAAAATCACATCCCCTTTTTTAACGCCGGCTTTCTTTGCGGCTCCGTCATCTATAACGTCTGCAACAAAAACACCTTTCAGATCAGGAAAACCTTTCTCATCAGCCAGTTGCTGATTAACATCCTGAATAGATACTCCCAGTAAACCACGCTGAACTTTGCCGTATTTCATAAGGTCGTTTACTACTTTTTTAACCAGGTCTACAGGAATAGCAAAGGCATACCCGGTGTAGGAGCCTGTTTCTGATGCAATGGCAGTGTTTATACCTATTAGCTCTCCGGCTGTATTGACCAAAGCACCGCCTGAATTACCCGGATTTATGGCCGCATCCGTCTGAATAAAATTCTCGATGGCATATTTGTTACCCTTGCTCCGTATAAGGTCAATATTGCGTCCCATGGCACTCACAATACCCATGGTTACAGTACTTTCAAGATTAAACGGATTCCCTACGGCTACAACCCATTGTCCCACCTTTACACCACCACTGCTGCCCAGTTTCATGAAAGGCAGTCCGCTTTCACCGATTCGCAACAATGCAAGGTCTGTATTTTTGTCAGTCCCAATAATTTCTGCCAAATACGTTCGTTTGTCATTCAATACAACTTCCACCTTGGTAGCGCCTTCCACTACGTGATTGTTTGTAACAATATAACCATCATCACTCAAAATCACGCCACTGCCTGAAGCTGCCCTCGGGCCCGGGTTATCAAATCTGAAACCCGGATTCTGAAAGAAATCGAAAGGGTCTGCGGGGGCGGACTGACTCTTTTCGTTGCTTACACTGCCAATAGTGGTTTTAATATGTACCACAGCAGGTGTTGCAATTTCTGCCACGCCGGCAAAATCGAATGCAGGAACCGGATTCGTTCCGGCATATCGCGCCAGTTGTGCACTGTTTTGCTGTTTAAGTTCAATGGTATCATCGGCAGAAATCCTTGTTATGACTGCAACTGCACCGAGAGACACCAAACCTCCCAAAGAACCTGCCAATAGCAGGCCCATCCATTTTGATCTGTTCATTTGCTTTTCCATCATATTTCTTCAATCAAATTTTGTTCCGAACTTCTAACTTCAAATCGCATGCATTTCTTGTATTTTTGAGGCAGGTATTTACCCTTTTCGATGTAAGAGTATTAACTGTCTGTGAAATGTCTGAAACTGCACAAAGCAAAGACCACGAGCTACTGGACCGGATACGATCCGGTGACAGGAGTGCTTTGGTCAATATTTATAAAAGCCAATACAGCATGATACGCAGTTATGTCATTAAAAATCAAGGTCGCGAAGAAGATGCGGAAGATCTTTTGCAGGATGCACTTATTGTGCTTTGGCAAAAAGTACAGCAAGGAAATTTTGTTCTAAGCAGCAAGCTCAGTACCTATATGATGGCTATATGTAAGAACTTATGGCTAAAGAGACTCGGTAAATTGCAAAAAATGGATCGTGAAGACAAAATTTTACCTCATCTGCATGTATGTGCTGACAATTTTTCAGAGGTGTCAGATTTTAAACACCTGCAAAAAGCCCTGGATGAGATTGGAGATACCTGCAAACAGATTCTTATGATGTTTTATTTTGACGGAAATGACATGGAACAAATTGCCCGTAAAATGCAGTTTGCGAATGCAGATACCGCTAAAGCTAAGAAATATCAGTGCTTTAAAAAACTGGAGACCCTTATAAAAAGCCGTTTCACCAAATCTGATTTTATTTCATGAATGAATTTGACCCGCATACCGACCTGATTGACCGCTACTTACGTGGCGAACTGCAGGGTACCGAACTTGAGGTATTCATGACAAAAATGCAGACAGATAATTCGTTTAAACAGCAGGTAGAGAATCAGGAAAAAACGGCTGCAGCTGTCTATGCCTTCGGACAGGCAGAAATGAAGCAGTATCTAAGGCAAAAAATAAGACACAAAGGATTATTCCGGCTTAGCAATAAAACCTGGTATTTTGCCGCTGCTTCGGTGATGCTAATAGCTTTTTCTGCGGCCATTATCATATGGAAACTAAATTCCGGATTGAAACCAGGGGATACCAGCACTGCAGAGACAATAAAAACTACCGATTCCTCCAAAAAACAGACACCCGAATTGGTAGCCAAGGAAGGTGGTATTAAAAAGGTAAATCCTGATACCGCAGGAAATATGGAAATTATTGTTCAGCCCAACGAAGAAGTTCTAACGGCAATTGAGACAGATGACGCCGGAAGTGCCGCACAGGCAGCTGATCCGGAGCCAATAATTATTGCTTCCAATGTGCAGGCAGTTGCGATAGTACTAAACAATCCTATGGATGCTCAGAAATCGCTGAAATCTGAGGCTATGGAAATGAAACGAGCACGATCAGTTGAAACAGAGGCACAACCTAGTGCCACAGGCCAGACTGCTAATGCTGGTAAGGCAAGTCCCACGGAAAATCCAAGCAGGGAATACAAGCAAACCGAACAGATTAAAAGCAAAAAAACAGCCGTACGTTTTTCCCTCACTTTCTGTGAAACACCACGCAATAAGCCCATGCTGGAAATCGACAAACACAACGACGTGTACTTTGTACGCTGTTTTGATATTGTGTACGGTAACCCCTTGGTATATGAATGGCAAAACAGGTATTTTCTACATAGCGGATTTAAAACCTATGAACTTAAAAATCTTCCGGCCATAAACGGACAGAAGGCTGCTGCAGAAGAAACAACAGAAGTAACAGACCCGGTGATATTAAAATTGATAGGCCAATGAGTATTCCATTTGTTAAATACCAAGGCACGGGCAATGACTTCATTCTGATTGATGCCAGAAACGGCATACCATCCGGTATGGATGTTGCAGGACTATGCCACCGCCATTATGGCATAGGCGCTGATGGACTAATGTATCTGACTTCAGAAACTGGTTATGATTTTGGCATGGTTTACTACAACAGTGACGGGAAAATTAGCTCTATGTGCGGAAATGGTGGTCGCTGTATAGCCCATTTTGCTCATAATCTGGGACTGGGAAAAGCAGGAGAATTGCACTTTTTGGCAGTTGATGGCCCCCATTATGCCACAGTCTCCGAGAATATGGTTGTTCTGCAAATGAAGAATGTTACAACTTGGGAAATGCGCAATGAGCACAATATTATTGTAAATACGGGCTCACCCCATTATGTTAGTTTTATTAAACAAAAACCTGAATCATTTGATTTGATAGGCTTTGCTCATAGCATTAGATACGGTCATGAATTTTCGGCAGAAGGCATCAATGTAAATATAGTAATGACTGAAGGTAATATATTGCACATGCGCACGTATGAGCGCGGTGTTGAAGCCGAAACCCTCAGCTGTGGAACAGGTGTTACCGCCGCGGCTCTGTCGCATGCTATACTAAACAAAGCGCAAAGCCCACTATTCATTCAAACTCCCGGTGGTGAGCTCTCTGTATCTTTTGTCGTCGGCGATGATGGCTTTTCCAATATTAATTTGATGGGTCCCGCAACCCGTGTATTCAGCGGAATCCTGTAAAAAAAACTGCCGATCATACAATGACCGGCAGTTTATTGTAATGTAGCTTTTGCTTTATTTGACTACGTTAAACTTAATACTGTTGCTGCCTTCTTTTCCGCTAACACGAACGAAATAGTTACCAGCAGGCAATGCAGCAGTATTGAGCTGAAGGGTATTGATACCTGCAGACAGCATGGGCTGTTTCTGCTGGTAGCGTTTACCATCCATGCCGTAAATCTCAATGTTAACTTTTTCATTTGACACTGTGCGGAATGAAACATTCAACTGATCAACGGCTGGGACAGGCCATGCTTTAAGGGAAGTATAGGTATTGGCAATACGCTTTGTTCCGGTGGTCAGGCTCATGCTTTGGTAGTAACCGCGTCCATGCGTACCAATGTACAGCTTCATACCCTCCCAAGGTTTCCACTCATAACCCCGAATTTCAAACACTGGCGTACGTGCCATGCCATTGTTGGCTTCTGCCCAGTTGGTGCCGCCATTTTCTGTCATAAATACACCCAAGTCGGTACCAATAATGATACGGTTGGGGTTGTCTATGTCAATCACAGCGTCATACACCGGCATTTTGGGTAAATCTCCTGTAATGTTTGTCCATGTTGGCACAGCGTCCAATGCATTTTTGGTTTCCATTACATAGGTTACATCACCATAACCGCCAAGGGAAACCACTACATGGTTTTCATTGGCCTGATCCACGTTTACCGAAGTAACAACACGTGAACCTGCACCGGTAGGTGTAATCGTTTTAATGTCAATACCCTGTGGTATATCATTTATACCTGGATTGGCAGCCACAGTAAATTTAGCTGCATTCAAACCACCCAATCTGAACAACTTACCTGATTTGGCTATGAACAGATAATTACCATCCGGGGTATAATCCATTTCCAGTATGCGATCATTGCCAAGGTTAGCAGCTACGCGGAACCAGTTTACATCATCAATAAAGTTGGTAGGATTTATAGCAACCCATACCTCTGAATTACGCGCCAGGAAGAGCCGTGAGGCAGTGTCATTGGCTTCCCATAAAGTGAAATGGGTATTAAAATCAACATCTGTAGGATTAGCGGCAGCATCATCCGGCTTGATGCGATCATCCCAGAAGGAAGAGCTGGACTGACCGCTATTGCCTGTTCTTGCGATGCGACCATAATAAGTACTCACAAATATGGTCTTGGGATGGAATTTTGAAAACTCCACATCAAAACCATCTCCTCCGTAAATTTCAATGGCTGTTTTTGAAGGTACACCATTTATACTGTTACCTGAAAAGTTAATAAGCTGGGTTCCATTATCTTGAGAACCACCTACGATATGACCAAGGCTGTTTGCGGCCACATTGTAGCACTGGAATGTAGTGAAATTACGATTCATACGTGTCCATATCGCTCTGTCTTTACTGCCAAACAAACCACCATCCGAGCCAATCAGCATCAATGGAGGAGTCTGGCGGGTATCGAACTGAATGATATGCTTATCGGCATGCACATATCCATTGTTCCAGGGCGCATCAAACATAGAGGCAATCTCTGTGAAGCCATTCACGTTATCCCATACAGCCATGGATACACCACCCAAATAAACTCGGTTTTTGTTAAGTGGATCTACGGCAGCTACGTTATCGTAGTAACCCTGACCGGTTCCCATGATATCAGTAACGGAGCTGTAGTATACAATCTGAGACCAGGTAGCACCTCCATTGGTTGTGCGCCATACGCCATTTAAACGGGTTTGTGCGTTTTGAAGATAAACGTAGTTTGGATCTTCTGGTGAGATGGCGATAGCTACGCGGGCTGAAGGACCACCGTAGGAAACCTGGGTAAAGCTGCCGCCATTTGCATCGCTTTTGAATACTGAACCGTTGGAGAAACTTGCCCATGCAATGCCGTTTTTATCAATTTTAACTTCAAGGCAGGCACCACCGCGTTGTTGAACAGGTGCGCCATTATTGGTAATAAGAAAAAGGCCGCTTTGCGTTCCCACATAAAGTTTGTTGCCAAAAGCCGCCATGGTGTTACATGCCGTGAAACGGTTGTCTGATGCATTTGCAATTTTGGAGAAAGCAGTACCGGCAGGGTTGGTACTTTTAAACAGTCCACTGCCGATGAATGCAGGAGAACCATTACGTGTTCCCGACAGGTTTGTGAAACCACCTTCGCCTGTACCATAATATATGATACCATCGTCTGTTTGGGCAATGCAGGTTACATTCAAATTTTCTGCTTTGTCATTTACAGGCACCCAACTGGATCCGGATGTGTTGCTGCGGAAAAGTCCGCCGCTCACACCACCCATAAACCACAGGTGATTTGAGTCTCTGTGCAGAAGCAGGGCACGGCAGCGACCACCAATATTGTCAGGGCCCATATTGGTCCATTGCAGAGAAGCACGGCGCAACAGACTCAGGCGATCGGCCTGGGCAATGGCGGCTTCAACCCATTCGGGTTCAATGGTTCCAGTTTTAGGGTTCGCGCGCAGCATCTTCAAATAATCCAGCGCCGGACCAATTTCTTCATCTTCTTTAGATTCTTCCGTCATCCATTTTTCAAACGAGGGTTTTACCAAAAAGGAATTCCCTGAAAACCAGGCTGTGCCGGCCATCAGCGTAAGCGCTGAAGAAAACAGAAGTGCATTTTTAAACTTCATAAAAAGGTAATGTTCTTTATAGTCCGCTAATTTACAGCCACTTTATCAAAACACAACCACGAAACCCATCAATTTTTTCAATGATGTCAAAATCATGACAGGTATCTTACATCATAAACAATTGGCGGATAGGCTGAAGCAGCTTAAAGCACGTGCTTTTCTGCGTGGTAAGAGCTTCTTACCATAGGACCGCTTTCAACATGCAGGAATCCCTTTGCCAGCCCGGCTGTTTCCCATGCTTTAAATTGATCAGGATGAACAAATTCAGCGACCGGCAAATGCATTTTTGTGGGTTGCAGATATTGCCCCAGGGTAAGTACATGGCATTGGTTCGCATACAGGTCATCCATAAGTTGCAGCACCTCTTCCGGTGTTTCGCCACAACCCATCATGGCACCACTTTTGGTTCTGAG
>VHBA01000021.1 GCA_016872175.1 Sphingomonadales bacterium
TACAAAGCGGTGGCCACCGCCGTGAGCGACATATGTGCCATGAACGGCACCCCCACACAAATTTTGGTTTCACTGGGTTTGAGCAATCGTTTTTCGCTGGAAGCAGTGGAAGAGTTGTATGCAGGCATCCGGCTCGCATGTGAAAAATACAGTGTGGATCTGGCCGGTGGCGACACAACCGCTTCCCCTAGAGGACTTTCGCTTACCGTCACGGTTTACGGACATGTAGCCAAAGACAAAATCTGCAAGCGTTCCGGTGCACAGGAGCATGATTTACTGGTAGTTTCCGGCGATTTGGGCTCAGCCTACATGGGACTGCAGATTCTGGAGCGCGAGAAAAAGGTGTTCATGGAACACCCAAACATGCAGCCCGATTTATCTGGCCATGAATACATTGTAGGCAGGCAACTGCGCCCCGATGCCCGCATGGATGTGGTGCAAACCATTGCAAATCTGGGTATAGTTCCTTCCAGTATGATTGACATCAGCGACGGGCTGGCCAGCGAAATTCACCACCTTGGAATGCACTCAGGCTGCGGTTTTGATGTGTATGACGAAAAACTCCCCATCGATCCGCAGGCTGTAACACAGGCTTTAGGCTTCGATCTGAATCCGTCGGTGGTGGCATTGAACGGCGGTGAAGACTATGAACTGTTGTTTACCGTAGCCCAGGAGCATTACGACAAAATCAAAAGCCACCCCGATTTTACCATTATTGGGCATGCTACTGCAAACAAAGGTACATACAGGCTCTTCGGCAAATCCGGTGCAAGCTTTGACATCAAGGCCCAGGGCTGGGAACATTTTAAAGGCTGATTTTTTGCCGTATCTGGGCATAAATCCTTCGCGCATTAAGGGCTTTTCGCGTAATTTCGCGGCATGTACCGTTCGCACACTTGTGGAGAATTAAGAATAGCCGATGCAGGTAAGGATGTGACCCTTGCCGGCTGGGCCGCACGCATCCGAACCATGGGAGGCATGGCGTTTATTGATATCCGCGACCGGTATGGAATTACACAGCTGGCTTTCAATGAAGGTTATGATGCCAAAGTGCTTCAGCAGGCTTCTGAAATTGGGCGTGAATTTGTAATTCAGGCAAAAGGAAAAGTAGCCGAGCGGGAAAGCAAAAACCCACAGTTGCCCACGGGCAATGTGGAGGTAATTGTTACAGAACTGAGAGTGCTGAATGCTGCTAAAACCCCGCCTTTCCTGATTGAAAATGAGACCGACGGAGGCGATGACCTTCGTATGCAATACCGCTACCTGGATTTGCGTCGCGAAGCGGTTCGTGCCAATATGGTGCTGCGACACAACATGGCCCAGGAAGTGCGCCGTTATCTAAGTGATTCAGGCTTCATTGAGGTTGAAACCCCCGTGCTGATTAAGAGTACGCCCGAAGGTGCCCGCGATTTTGTGGTGCCCAGCCGTCTCAATGCCGGACAGTTTTATGCGTTGCCCCAAAGCCCGCAAACTTTCAAGCAATTGCTGATGGTGAGCGGTTTTGATCGCTATTTTCAAATTGTAAAGTGCTTTCGCGATGAAGACCTTCGTGCCGACCGTCAGCCTGAGTTTACCCAGATAGATTGCGAAATGAGCTTTGTGGAGCGCGAAGACATTCTAAACGTTTTTGAAGGTCTTACCCGCCATTTGTTTAGTAAGGTAAAAGGAGTAGATCTTACCTCCGTGCCACGGATGACCTACGCCGATGCCATGCAATACTATGGTTGCGACAAGCCCGATTTGCGCTTTGCCATGCGCTTCGTAGATTTAGGAAACGTTGCCAGGGGCAAAGGATTTGGCGTATTCGACAACAGTGAAGCGGTGTTGGCCATTTGCGCTCCCGGTGCTGCAGCCTATACCCGCAAGCAAATAGACGAACTGACTGATTTTGTGAAGCGCCCGCAGATTGGGGCCACCGGACTGATTTACTGCCGCGTGGAGCAGGATGGAACCTTGAAATCCTCCGTTGATAAATTCTTTGACCAGCCCGCCTTAGCTGCATGGGCCGAGGCCTGTCAAGCCAAGCCCGGGGATTTGATACTGGTGCTGGCAGGCGCCTTGAATAAAGTAAGAAAGCAACTCAACGAACTGCGCCTGGAAATGGGTACCCGCCTGGGATTGCGCGATCCATTTAATTACAAGCCTTTGTGGGTAGTTGATTTTCCTTTGCTGGAACAGGATGAGGAAAGCAGCCGCTGGCATGCCATGCACCATCCTTTCACCAGTCCGCTGCCCGAAGATGTTCATCTAATGCAAACCGATCCCGGTGCCGTGCGCGCCAATGCTTACGATTTGGTAATTAATGGCGTGGAAGTAGGTGGTGGAAGCATTCGTATTCATGACCGAAGTTTGCAGGAGCGCATGTTTGCCTTGCTGGGCTTCACCCCCGAACAGGCCCGTGCCCAGTTTGGCTTCCTCATGGATGCCTTTGAATATGGAGCCCCTCCACACGGTGGCATCGCCTTTGGCTTCGACCGTTTGTGCAGTTTGTTTGGCGGCAGCGAAACCATCCGCGATTATATTGCTTTTCCTAAAAACAATGCCGGCCGTGATGTGATGATTGATGCGCCTTCTGCCCTGGATCAGGCACAGCTGGATGAACTGTCGGTATCAGTTAAAAAGAGCTGATATTCTTACGTAGAATATCCAGAAACCCGCAATTAGGCTGCAAATAGAGGCAAGTAAAACTGCTCCGCCAGCAACATCCTTGGCTTTGCCAATAGCAGCATCTTTTTCAGGATGAAGTTTATCCATCAAAACTTCAATTGCTGAATTAAGCAGTTCCAAACCCATAACCAGTCCTATACAGGTGAAAATGATGGCCCATTCCATACGGGTTATTCTCAACCAAACTCCTAGGGCAATTGTCAAAACTGCTATTGCGGTCTGAATCCGTAGGTTGCGTTGTTCACGAAAGGCTGCAGAGATGCCTTTCAGGGCGTTTTTTACAGAAGATAAGAAATGACTGTTTTGCATATAAAAAAATCCCGCCGGGGCGGGATCTTATAATTAGAATGTGTTAATTTTAATTCGTTTTTCAATTTCCTCCACATCGTGGCGGAATTTTTTGTCGGTTTCCATCAGGTCGTTTACGGTCTGACAGGCGTGAATCACGGTGCTGTGATCTCTTCCTCCAAAGAACATGCCGATATTTTTGAGCGATGCTTTGGTCAAATCTTTGGTGAAATACATGGCAATCTGGCGTGCCTGAACAATCTCGCGCTTGCGGGTCTTGGATTTTACCGCTTCCACAGGAATATTGTAGAAATCGCAAACCAGTTTTTGTATGTATTCGATGCTGATTTCGCGGGTGCTGTTTTTTACGAAGTTCTTCACCACTTGCTTGGCCAGGTTCAGGTCAATTTGTTTGCGGGTGAGTGAAGACTGTGCCAGCAATGAAATGAGGGCACCTTCCAGCTCGCGGATGTTGTTGTCTATGTTGTGGGCCAGGTATTCCACGATGTCGCGGTGCAGGGTAATGCCGTCCTGATACATTTTGTTTTCCAGAATGGCCACGCGGGTTTCAAAATCGGGTGTACCAAGGTCTGCGCTGAGTCCCCATTTGAAGCGGCTGAGCAAACGCTCGTCCATGTTTTTCAAATCCTTGGGCGGACGGTCGCAGGTAAGAATAATCTGCTTACCGTTCTGGTGCAGGTGGTTGAATATCTGGAAGAATATTTCCTGGGTTCTTTCTTTTTTGGAGAAGAATTGTACATCATCCACAATCAGCACATCGAGGTACTGATAAAAATTGATGAACTGGTTATTGTTGCCTTGTTTGGCTGAATCAATAAACTGGTTGATAAATTTTTCAGCACTCACAAACACTACCACTTTCTGTTTGTGATTCTGTTTAATCAGATTACCGATGGCATGGGCCAGATGGGTTTTACCCAAACCGCAGCCGCCAAAAACCATCAAAGGATTGAATGCAGTGCCTCCGGGTTTGCTTGCGATAGCCAAACCTGCGTTGCGCGCCAGTTTGTTGCACTCACCTTCCACAAAATTGTCAAACGTGTAGCGTGGATTCAACTGGCTGTCGATGTTCATCTTTTTCAGTCCGGGAATGATGAAAGGATTTTTAATCGGCGTATCCAGATTCACAGGCATACCCAGTTCATTTTGGGCAGGCTTGCTACTGTTTCCTGTAGGAAGGTTAATCGTGTAAGGCAATTGATCGTGCCCTGCAGTTTCAATTATGATATTGTATTCCAGTTTGGCAGTTGGGCCAATCACTTTTTTAAGTGTCTTGTGTAACAGCTGCACATAGTGTTCCTCCAGCCATTCGTAAAAGAACTGACTGGGAACCTGAATGGTCAATACTTTGTTTTGCAATTTAATTGCCTTGATGGGCTCAAACCACGTTTTGTAGCTTTGTGGGTTGACGTTGTCTTTGATGATTTTCAGACATTCCAGCCAGGCAAGTTCATGGCTCTTGTTTTCAGTGGTAGGTTTTCCCGGAGTCATTTCTTCATTGAGTGCTATTATGGATGATTAAGTGGTTGATTTTCAGTTCCCCGTATTCACGACGAATTATTCTGCTAATAAAGAACAAAAATTCACAATGTGCTAACTTTTTTTGCTTGTCTAATAAAAAAATTTGCAGTAATATAAGGGCGAAACGTCTATTGCTTGTATTCTCCAAATTCTTGTCGAATTTGGTCGGTAATCTCGCCAAGGGTAGCGTAATTTTCTACCGCATTCAAAATATAAGGCATCAGATTTTTACCTTCCCTTGCCGCCTCGCCAAGGCAGTGTAAATCTGAAGAGACATTTTCTGCGTTACGATCATTTTTTAACTGCTGAATTTTTTGTGCCTGCATTTGCCTGATGCTGTCATCTATCCGCAGAATGGGAGGTGCAGCCTCATGACTTTCACGTTGAAAGGCATTTACGCCGACTATAACTTTCTGACCGTTATCTATTTCTTTCTGATAGATATAGCTGCTTCGCGCAATCTCTTCCTGCATCCAGCCGGATTCGACCGCGGTAACCGAACCGCCCATATCGTCTATGAGGGCAATAAGATTTCGTGCCTCTTTTTCTACCTGTTTGGTAAGACTTTCTATGAAATAACTGCCACCTAAAGGATCAACAGTATCTGTAACACCGCTTTCATGTGCCACAACCTGCTGCGTTCGCAGAGCAATCCTTGCGGCATCCTCGGTGGGTAAACCCAGGGCTTCGTCGAAACCATTGGTGTGCAGACTTTGCGTCCCGCCTAAAACAGCAGCCAAAGTCTGAACGGTAACACGCACAATATTTACGTCGGGTTGCTGCGCTGTGAGGGTTGAACCGCCTGTTTGTGTATGAAAGCGCAACATCATGGCTTCGGGTGCAGTGGCGCCCATATCTTTCATCATATCGGCCCAGATTCTTCTGGCAGCACGGAACTTGGCTACCTCCTCAAACAGGTTGTTGTGGGCGTTGAAGAAAAAGGAGAGGCGCTTGCCGAAAACATTTATATCAAGACCCTGTTCCAGTGCCGCTTTCACATAAGCCTTGCCATTGGATAGGGTAAATGCAAGTTCCTGAACGGCAGTGCTGCCCGCCTCACGAATGTGATAACCGCTAATAGAAATGGTGTTCCATTTGGGCAATTCGTTGCTGCACCAGGCAAAAATGTCGGTGATAATGCGCATGCTGGGTCTCACCGGATATATATAGGTGCCACGCGCTGCATATTCTTTTAAAATATCATTCTGTATGGTTCCGGAGATTTTACTCAGGTCAGCGCCTTGTTTTTTTGCCAGCGCCACGTACATGGCCAGCAGGGTGGATGCTGTGGCATTAATGGTCATGCTGCTGGTGATGTTTTGCAGTGTGATGCCCTTAAACAGGGTTTCCATGTCGGCCAGTGAATCGATAGCTACACCCACTTTTCCCACTTCACCCTCGCTCATGGCATGGTCACTGTCATAGCCAATTTGGGTGGGCAGGTCAAATGCTACTGAAAGCCCGGTGGTTCCCTGCGATAAGAGATAATGATATCTTTTATTGCTCTCTTCTGCTGTGCTGAATCCGGCATACTGACGCATGGTCCAGAGTCTTCCCCTGTACATGTCCTTGCGTATGCCACGTGTGTAAGGATATTCCCCGGGTAATTCATTCATTCCTGAAGGCTGGGTGTAAACTTCTTCTATCGGAATTC
This sequence comes from Sphingomonadales bacterium, assembly GCA_016872175.1. Classification (GTDB taxonomy): domain Bacteria; phylum Bacteroidota; class Bacteroidia; order NS11-12g; family UBA955; genus RGEC01. Next base: position 6,152 of record VHBA01000021.1, read on the forward strand.
CGGAATCTGTTTTCTTCATTGGTTATTACTTGCCAAACATCAGTCCAACTTCAGCTTTTAAAAATTGAATAGCCTTGTCTGTAGGCTGTTCTCCATGGTTTTTGAGGTACTCCACAATCATACCACTGAGATCATTTGCAGTTGCCTGATCAGGCATACCGGCAGAAGCTTCCTGTATGAGTTTGATAACCTGCTCTTTTACCACTTTTATAAGATTCCATGCTTGTGTACTCAGGTAAATCTGCTGAGATAAGTTGTAGTTGTATTCATTCTGGATTGTTGTAATCAGAATGTGTTTCAGTGCTCTGCCACTCATATCTGGCTTATTGTGGGTTTGCAGCATTTGAATGGGGCTAATACGCTCCAGAAACAGGGTCATTCTTTCATAGGCCTGCAGTTTGATTGGTGTCAATACATTTTGGTTTTGTTTTAAAACCTCCAGGCTGAGCCTCGAGAGTTGTGCATCCCCCTGATTTTTTAACACGAAATAGGCCGTAAAGAAAACCATGACGGCGGGTAGGATAAATTTGAGGATTTCAACAAAGACTTGAACGTTATCCATGGCTTGAGTGCCACAAAGATAAAGATAATGATTGCGATTTTATCCTGTAAGATGCACAAACGATTCCCCTGAAAATATGTTAACTTTGCATATCAGCCGTTATGGAAACAAATGTTCATGTTGAAGCGCCGCCGGTGCAGTTTACAGAAACCGCCATTGCCGAGTTGCACCGCCTGAAAAGCGAACTCACTGTTGAAGGAGAAGCTTTTCTCAGAATTGGTGTAAAAGGCGGAGGTTGCTCGGGTTTGAGCTACTTACTTGCTTTTGATAAAAAAGAAGATGGTGATCGTGAATACGAAGTGGAAGGTATATCTGTTGTGATGAACAAAGCCCATGTGATGTATGTGCTTGGGATGGTGATTGACTGGGAAAACGGATTAAATAACCGCGGATTTACCTTCAACAACCCCAACGCCAAGGAAACATGTGGCTGTGGTCAGAGCTTTAGTGCCTGATTCGCATAAAATAAGCGAATGCGCATTACCGAAAATATCCGTCAGGGACTGGAAGCGGTTAAAACCAATCTGCTACGCACCGTTATTACATGCTTGATAATTGCCATTGGTATAGCCGCGCTGGTAGGTATTCTCACTTCCATCGATGCCATGAACAGCGCCATCACCAAAACATTCTCACGCATGGGCTCACAGAGTTTTAATATTCGCAATAACCAGGGTTTTCAACGTCATGGAGCACCGGGAAGTTCGGTTTCTGAGCCTATTTCATGGACACAAGCCAGCGGATTTAAAAAATCTTTTGATTTTCCTTCGGAAGTTTCCATCAGCCGAAACGCTGAAATGGCGGCCAAAGTGCGGTACAAAAACAAGGAGACTAACCCCAATGCCCGTGTAATCGGGGTGGATGAAAATTACTTAAAAACTGCCAGTTACGAACTGGAACAAGGTAGAAATTTCACCGCCAATGATGTAGAACTGGCGCTGCCGTTGGCTATTGTCGGCAAGGAAATAGCAACCACATTGCTGGGTAAATCCGGACTTGGTGAGGTTGTGAAGGTAAATGGCAAGTCATACCGTGTGGCAGGCATCCTTGCTGAAAAAGGCTCCAGTCTTGGCATGTCGGGTGGAGACAGAGTGGTTTTTATTCCTGTCAGCCGATCGCGCATGGATTTCAATAACGGACAGGAAAATTACTTCATCAATGTGGCTGTTAATCAGATAAATCAGCTGGATCCGGCAATGGATGAGGCTTACCTGCTCATGCGCCGCATGCGTGGCCTGGGCAGTTCCAAACCCGATGATTTCTCCCTCACCAAGAGCGATGCACTGGCCAATGACGCCATCGATAACCTTAAAATGGTGTCGCTGGTAGGTACCATCATAGCCATTATTACCCTGATAGGAGCTGCGGTGAGTTTGATGAACATTATGCTGGTTTCGGTAACAGAAAGGACCAGGGAAATTGGGGTGAGAAAAGCACTGGGAGCTTCGTCTTCCGTCATTCGAAATCAGTTTTTAACAGAAGCCGTGGTCATTTGCCAGCTCGGCGGACTGGGCGGCATCGTGTTTGGAATTTTGCTGGGCAACCTGGTGGGTTTTGGACTGGGCACAGGTTTTATCATTCCCTGGAAATGGATGCTCATGTCGGTTGGGGTGTGCATGGTAGTGGGCCTGGTAGCCGGAATTTATCCCGCCACCCGCGCATCAAAACTCAACCCCATAGACGCACTGCGGTTTGAATGATGGGTCAAAACGAATTATACAATAACTGGCAGTACTGGTGCAATGAAAAAATCAACTGCGAAATACGCTATCTGGATAATCGCTGTGAGTTAAAAGTAATCGTTTCGCCCATTTTGGCTATAGATACAGAAGCCCTTAAAATTAGCGTATCAGGAAAAATAATTCCCTTAAGAAATGTGCTGTCGGTGCAGCCCTTAACTAACTAAATTTATACAAAAGGCAACTTGCAAACTTCGCCCTTCAGCAGTTTGCCTCGAACCTCAATATAGATGGTGCTTCCGGCTGCGGAAAGTGCCGAAGGTACATAGGCAAGACCAATGGCTTCATTGAGGGTAGGCGACATGGTGCCGCTGGTTACTTCTCCAATATAGGTGCCGCTTTCATTGCAAACAGGGTAATGCTGGCGGGGAATGCCTTTGTCAATAAGTTTGAAGCCCACCAGTTTTTTGGCAGGCTTGTTTTCTTTTATTTTCAGGTGATAGTCGCTGTTTACAAACGGATGGTTGAATTTGGTAATCCAGCCCAGACCGGCCTCAATAGGGGATGTGGTATCATCAATGTCATTCCCGTAAAGGCAGAATCCTTTTTCCAGGCGGAGGGTATCCCTTGCGCCGAGGCCTATGGGTTTGATGCCTGCATCGGAACCTGCTGCGAAAATGCCATCCCACATGGCCTTTGCGTACGTATTTTTTACGTAAATCTCAAAACCACCAGCACCTGTATAACCCGTATTGCTGATGATTACGTCTTTCAACCCTGCCATTTCTCCAATGGTGAAATGATAATACGGTATATCTGAAAGGTTTACGGAAGTGATTTTCTGTAAAGTTGCGGTAGCTTTGGGACCCTGGACAGCCAGCAGACTATATGCATCGCTGTGGTCGCTGAGGGTAGCACCGAATCTCTCATTATGTCTGGAAATCCAGGAGAAATCCTTGTCAATGTTGCCGGCATTTACCACCAGCAGGTATTTTTCGGCATTCATGCGATATACAAGTAGATCATCTACAATACCGCCGGTTTCGTTGGGCATGCAGGAATATTGCACGCGGCCGTCTGTAAGGGCAGAAACATCGTTGCTGGTAACATATTCGACCAGATCGTGTGCCTTGGGTCCTTCCACATAGAATTCCCCCATATGGCTCACATCAAAAACCCCAACGTCATTGCGGACGGTATGGTGTTCCTGAATGAGGTTAGTATATAAAACAGGCATATTGAAGCCCGCAAATGGCACCATTTTGGCTCCCAGTGAAATATGAAGTTCTGAGAGTGTGGTGCTTCTTAGATTTGCTGATTCGGTTGACATGAGCTGCAAAGTTACTTACATAATAATCTATTTCCCAATAAGACACTTTTACTTTGAAAAATAGATGCTACACCCTAAGATTGTAAAATGATTAAAAAACAACTTAAGATATACCGCCTTTTGGCTGTTTTTTCTTGTCTTGTTAGCGGCAGTCTGTTTTCAGCACCGGTTATCCCTAAAATTTATGTAGGATATTATATGAAAACCGTACTAATAGATAGTAAAGAGGAAAAAGCAGCCATAGACTTTTATTACTGGTACAGGTTTGACATTCCGAAGGATACTTCTTTAATCAAAACCTTGGCAAGCGTTGAGTATATCAATGGTGGTCTTCAGTCAAACGAGGTTCATGAAACCAAAATAATTGGAAACCAGTATTACATTGCAGGTCGTGCCAAGGGGGAATTTGGATTTATTGCCGATTACTCGGCATATCCATTTGATAAGCAGATTATTCCAATTCAATTAGAACATACAATGCTTACCAGTAATCAGGTGAAAATTGTTGTAGATTCACAGTCATATTTTAAAAGTGGAGTATCGATCGATAAATGGGGTTTGTCCCCCGATTTAAATTTCAAAGACATGATATTTGTAAAATCCCTTTTTCAATCTGACTCAAGGCTTTACAATACTAATTTTGGCGATTTTACTTCAACAGAATACCGGAGTAATTACTCCCAATTGTCCTGCAACATATATGTGAAAAGAAATTCAATTCCTTACATGCTGAAATTCCTTATCCCTCTAATCATTATTTTGGGACTTGCCTACCTTGTATTCTTTATTGAAGCCAATAATCTGGAATTGGCTTGCGGTTTGACTGTAACTTCATTGCTGGCAGCTATTGCTTTTCAATGGACAGTATCCGATGATTTGCCAAACGTTGGATACCTTACCTGTGCAGACAAAGTCTTCTATTTGGGGTATGTATTGATTATGCTTGCCATGGTTCAGACGGTTTGGACATACCATCTTGAAAAGTCAGGCAAGGATAAATTGGCTTTGAGGATGGAAATGGCTGGCCGGTGGCTGTACCCAATTTTATTTTTTGGAGTTACAGCCACCTTCATAGCACTTGCCATTAAATACTAAACTACTATTTTTGATTTAGCGGGAATGTTACGTCCACGTCAGTCTCACCCGGACCGCATGTTCCATCTTTGCTTTTGGGCTGGTGTTTGAGTGCAATTCGAATCAGTCCCGCAGATTTTCTTTTTGCTTTCCACTCGGTTGAAAGACCTATCGGGTACTTGCCGTCGTTGTCTTTGTAAATGATTTCCAGCACATCGGAGGCAGGACCCGTAAAGCATACAAAGTGCTCTTTTCCTTCATTTTTGATTTCTGAGGTAATGTCCTCATCCCCGTTGAAAAATTGAAGATCACCGTTGTAATTAACACCGCTGTCGCACACAATGGTGTCGGTCTGTTTTGGTGAATTCCCGCCAATCCCGTCAGGGTCGCTCCAGACAAATGTCTTGGCTGTTCCTCCCGCTTTGGGCGTTAAGGTTAATTTTACTGTGGTGATGAATTCGCCTTCATCGTGCTTGTGGCATGATGTGAGATTCAGCAGAGCCGCAATAGCAGCTGCTGATGCAATGATGAGAGTTGTTTTTTTCATGATTTTTTTATATATTTATTAAAGGTGTTTTTTATGGTGGTGGTGCAGGGGTTTGATGATAACTAAGCGGATATTGCGCCCTGGCATATCCATAAAGTATCGGAAACGATCCATGTAACTGCGGTAACTTTGGTTCAGCAAATTATTCACTTCCATATTCCATTGCCAGCCATCTTGTCGTTCGCGTTGTGATTTTATTTTTATGTGCCATAAATGATAGGCCGCTGGCGGTGGAAGAAAATCAGTACCCGTTGTATACAATTGCTGTATGGCCACAAATTCGTGCTGCAACTGAAATATTAATTGTTTGTGCTTCCAGGAAAGTAAATTCTGACTCCTTAACGGGGGCAAAAATGCAGGATAATGATCTGTTTTGGTATAACGTGCGTAAACGTATTGCAGCCCTGTTTGGATTTCAAAGTTTTTGGCAAGCGTAATTTTGATTTGGGCATCCGCACCCGTGAAAATAGCGTTGGCCTGTAGGTATTCAAACCCGGGGAAGGCGCCGCGCACAGTCATTACAGGAGCGGCCATTGGGGCTAGGTTTATAAATTCGGGCAAGTAATTGAAATAGGGTGACAGATAGCAGGCAAATTTATTGCTATGGTTGTATTCCCATTCCAGCTCGGCTCTGTAGCTTTTTTCTATTATTAAATTGCGGTTTCCCTGTTCATATGAGGCGGAACCATGGTGCACGCCCAATGAATAGAGTTCATTTACCCAAGGTGCTCTCCACATGCGCGATATGTGCCACTGAAACAATTGTTTTTCTGTCTGAATCAATCCTGTGTATGCCGCACTGTAGTTGATGAAAAAGCGTGATTGCTGATGCCATGCCCCATTATTCCGCTCCCTGGCAGAAATTTGTTTTTCGTCCAAACGAATGCTAAAGGTATGGGCAATCTTTTCTCCATGTTTATGGAGCAGCCCATAAGTTCCGTTGCTCCATCCCTGAAAATCAGGCAGAAAGTAGAAACCACCAAACCGGTGCAGGTAAGCGCTGGATTGATTGCCCCATTCCCAATGGGTGGTTGCATCTATTTTTCTCAATTGCCGGTAAATCACCGATGGTGAAATGAGGATAAGATCCAGCTGCGGAAAACGATTTGCACTGTTGCGGTGAAAATCATACTCCCTGCGCTGATCGTACTGCAGGGCAAAGTGCCATTCGTTTTTGCCAAGTGGAGTTACTTTAATGCTGGAACCCTGCAAAGTAGCATGAATGGCCACCTGCCTTGGTTGTTCAATGCGGTAAGAAAATTCATTATCCGTTACCGGATTGCTGCGATCGATTGCCCTAAGCAGGTCATCCACATTGCCGGTGCGGGTTCCTCTGAATATGCCGCTTTCAAACCGGTAAAATTCACCATCCAGTCGGTTTTCCCTTCCGTTTTTGGTTTTTACATAGCCACCGGAAAGCGACAATTCAGACAAAGCGGTATTTTCCAGCCAAACCTTCGGTGTTCGGTAATTGCCGGACCTTCTCAGAGCAGCATTGGCATATAAGATGGGCGAACCGCTGTCGGCTTTCTGGATATAACGAACGGAATATCCGGCCAAATGGCCATTGCTGTTGTACGATACCCCCTGGTCAAGATTTTGTTCCCCTTCATGTGCCGTTGTATGTCGCTGAAGACGCAATGCTCCGCCTATGGCATCGTGCCCGAAACGCAAAACAGATGCGTCTTTCACCCATTCCAATTCATCGAATCCTCGGGCATCGGCCTCAGGGTTATGGTCATTTCCCCACGCCTGACCTTCCAGTCTAAACTGCTGACTTATAATAGGAAAGCGCAGACCAAACATTCCATGTGCCACGGGCTTGCTCTGATTGCGGCCTCCCTGCAACATCTGAATGCCCGGTATTGAAACACTGATTTGACTCAAATCCCGGTCGTTTTGCTCCATGATAGTTTGCCCAATCAAGGTTATTGAAGCAGACCTTTCTTTTCTTGCATGAATGGTGATGGTATCCGAGAAATCTGGATATGGTGAAAGAAAAATCAAAATTTGTGTGTCTCTACTCAAATGAATATCTACATGCAGGTGCTGAAAACCGGGTTTGTCAATTTCAATCAGAACCTCACCAGTGCATGCTTTCGTCAATACAAAACGACCTTCCGCATTGGATGTGGCATGTAAATGACCGGCCTCAATGAATGCTTCAGCCATGGGCACAGGTATGCTGTCGCGAACATTCAGAATTTGTCCACGAACAACTGCATTGCATTTTTTTTGAGCCGCCAACGGCCCAAAAGCAAGCAGGATAATGAATCCCAGCGTGATATGTTTCATTTTTTACCTGTATCGATACTTTTCGAGGGCGAAGTATCAGCACCCTGTTTGCAGACTAACAGGGCAATGCAGGCGGGGCCTTGTTTTGAATGAGGCCATTAAAGATAAATGGAACTGGCGAGAAACAGTCGGGAAAGGAAACATAACTGAAACTACCGAAAAAACAGATTTCAGGAGCGGTGTTGTCATCACTCAGCAAGGCAGGCTGATCACAAATGTCACAATCTTCCTCCACGGAAGAACCTGAATGGCTAAATGTACTGAATTCAGTGTCATGGCAATAGTGCAACCATGAACGAGGCGTTTGCACTATAAGTGTGCAGAACAAGAAAAAAAAGGCAATATGGCTGTGAAATATCCTCATTTAGGCGGTGGCCTGAAGCATATTGGTCATTTCCCTGATCTCATCCCGGTTGTATGTGTTTTCCGATTTGATGGCCAGGGAAATCAGGTATGTGAAATTTTCTTCGGTACTTTCACCGTCTTCCAGATAGGTAAGATCAAAGGCTTCATTGGCCTCTAGGTGTTGCCAGCATAGACGCAGCGCACGGGTAAGCAGGGGGTCTTCCTCTTTCAGGGCGAATTCTCTGGCCTGCTGAAGAAGGGGAATGAGTTTATCTGGCTGAATTCCGTTTTTTTCTACCTGTTTTTGAATTTTTTCAAGGATTGTATTGGCTTCCGCGGTGCGCATATCTTAGTTGATTTGAACTGCAAATATAATATAAGGTATTAAAAAGTTAATCTTTCTTTGGTCGCAGACTCATTTTAAGGTTGTATTTTCCACTAACTAGCCAAACACCCATGGTGATCATAATGGCATACATGGCTTTTTCCGGTGTCAGTTCATCCCTTCCCAGTAATATGGCAATTAGGGTTGCTAGCAGTGGTTGCAGGTAAATATAAATTCCAACCAGTGAACCTGAAGCATGTTTTATGCCATACATATTCAACATATATACCAGAAAGCTTGTGAAAAAAAGAATGTATCCTATTTTTAGCCATATATCTCCCGGTATGGCCGAAAAAGAAGTTTGTAGGAGTGGTAAAGCTCCCAGAGGAGCAATGTAAAGCAGTCCCATGCCAAACATTACTTTATTTACGGTGATGGCGTGGTACTTATTGGCCAGTTTTTTGGCCAAAACCAGGTAAATGGCATAGAAAAGTGCATTTACAGAAACCCAGATATCGCCTTCAAGGGTTACACTGCTGAATTGAGCCCCTTTTCCCCACATGAGCAGAAATGCACCCAGTGCCCCAATACTGATCCCGACAGTCATGCTGAGCGAGGGTTTCTTTTTTTGAATCCAGTGTTCGATGATGGCTACAAACAAGGGAGTAAACAGCATTAAAACTGCACCGTTGATGGGTTTGGTCATGCTAAGTCCTTTGAAAAACATGAACATGTTTGCAGCGGTGCCAAAAAAAGCGCAAACGGCAAACCGTTTCCAGTCATTGCGCCATTCTATGGCTTTATCAGTTATAAATAAAGAACAAATACTGAACAGGGTGAATGCCGTCAGAATGCGAAGCCAAACAAATCCTTCCGCACTGATGTAAGCAGGCATGATTTCTCCGGCCCAAGAAAATAAAATGGCATATAAGAGCGATACGAGAAACAGTGCACTGTGGACTTTCAAGACCAGCCCCGCTTTCTTTTTATGTTTTCATACGCCTTTTGCACGGATAAGAATTTCTCCTCTGCAGCTTTTTTTTCATTATCCGACAATCCCAACAACCTATCTGGATGAAAGCGCATGGCCATTTTTCGGTATGCTTTTTTTACTTCTTCTTCATCAGCATTGGTGTTCACATCCAGAATCTTGTAATCTGAGTCGGGCGAGGACACAAACATGGCCCTTAATGAAAGAAAGTCAGGAGTGGTGATGCCCATTTGGGAAGCGATGTGCTGCAGAAGTTGCAGTTCCGATGGGTTGATATCGGAATCAGCCCTTGAAATCCGAAAAAGGATGTGCAATAATTCAAGGCGCTGGCTGTAGGCCATTTCGCCTCGAATTTGCCGGCTTACAAATGTCACTTCCTGCTTTTCCTTGAGCATTTCTCTTAAAATCAGCAGGAGATGTGCTGCACGCTGCTCACCATAGGTTCTTACCAGCATGCGTTTCACAAGTTCCAGTTCACTGCGCATGGCCGATCCATCAGCATTCATAACGGCGGCAATCAAAATCAACAAGTGACGGGAGAAATCGGTGGGAGGGGCCTGTCGGTATGTTTGTTCAGGTCTTGGCTGTGCATCTTCGCTACCTGCATATTCAATGTACATACCTATTAAAAAGCCTACCACAGCACCAATCGGGCCTCCTGAGATTAGGCCAATAACAGCTCCGATAATAGCGATGGAAATCTTCAAGTCTGTGTATGGTGTTATTGCCCGGGCGCTATGTCATTCAAGGTTTTTATGCGGCTGTTCATAATCGCACCCTGAATAACCCACAACTCTTTTTTACCTGATACCTGCACCCAATAAGTGTCGGTTTCAAAATTGGGCACACTGCCATCGCGCCTGTCAAGGGCATAGGTTTCAGCACCGGTTTTCATTTTGAACATGCGTATTCCATGTTTTTTGCCTTTTGTATCTGTTATTTCCAGAGAGAAGAAATGCCCGTTGCTTATTACACTATCGCGCAATGCAGTTTTACGGTTAATGCCTGCGGTTTCGCCATATTCGCGGGCAATGTTCTGAAATCTTTCCAGAAAAGCGAGCAGTTTGGTACTGTTTGTATTCTTTAGAATATTTCCAGTTGCATTCTTCAATACAACTGTATTGTTTTCTCGGTTTATGCTGAAACCTTTTTCTGGTGATTCGGGCCATGATATTTCTACTTTTTGTATTTGTTCAGCGGGCACATCCAAAATTACCGGCGATCGCCAGGCATCGAAATCCAGCGTGAAATACGGAGTCAGGTAGCCTTTGAACCCTGCAATTTCCACAATGCAGGGTCTTTCCATATCCGGATGATACATATATGTTGCTTCTTGGTTGGGAGTTGGGTTGCCTGCATAAATGGTTTTTATCTCTGAATTGCCCTGGTAGAAAACGGCTTTTACGCCATTCAAAGCGATTTCGCGTGTTACGGATTCTTTCTCCGCATCGGATACAGGCGATTTTACCTGCGTTTTTTTCATTACCCAATAAAGAAGTTCACGTATGCTGTGTGTGTCTGCAGGTTCGGTGAGTTTATCGTTTTTCACGAACCATTTGTCTTTTTCCTCATATAGTATAATATAGCCGAGTTTTTTATTGTTGGCCGAAAGCAGGATTTTGTCAATTTTATGCGGGCTCTCAACACGGAATGCCTGAGGATCCAGAGAATGTGTCTGATTTATATTTTTCTTTAGCAGAATAAAAACAACAATGAGTGCGACTATGGAAGCAATGAGAATAAGTATACGTTTCATTTAAACTGCAAAGTTAGGGATGATTTTGGAAGTCAAGGGGAGGGGTGAAAAAAGTTGACAGGAGGACGGAAAAACGGGGCTAATAAAAAAAGTCAAACAAGGTTTTGAGAATTCAAAAAAAAGGACTATTTTTGCAGTCCTTTTTACGGCCCGTGTATATGGAGCCGCGTTCTTTAACATGCCACCTTAGCTCAGCTGGTAGAGCAACTGACTTGTAATCAGTAGGTCGTTGGTTCGATCCCGACAGGTGGCTCAAAGCATTTAAAGGCGCAAGACTCAGGGGGAAATACCAGAGTGGCCAAATGGGGCAGACTGTAAATCTGCTGTCTTACGACTTCGGAGGTTCGAATCCTTCTTTCCCCACTAAAGGCCTCTAGATAAATGCGGGAGTAGCTCAGTTGGTAGAGCGACAGCCTTCCAAGCTGTAGGTCGCGGGTTCGAGCCTCGTCTCCCGCTCCGGTTGAAGCAAGCCGGGGCACTGATTTGCTTCAAAACGGGGTTCTCAGGAATTCCGGGTACCGCAAGGCACCAAAAGCCGATGTAGCTCAGGGGTAGAGCACTTCCTTGGTAAGGAAGAGGTCATGGGTTCAAATCCCATCATTGGCTCCAGTAACAGGAAACAGACAAACTAATATAAAAAAAACATGGCAAAAGAAACATTTGACCGTTCCAAACCTCACGTAAACATTGGTACCATCGGTCACGTAGATCATGGTAAGACTACTCTTACCGCTGCAATCACCACCGTACTGGCTGACGCCGGTCTTTCCGAAAAGAGATCTTTCGATTCTATCGATTCAGCTCCTGAAGAAAAAGAACGCGGTATCACCATCAACACGGCTCACGTAGAATACCAGACAGGTAACCGCCACTACGCGCACGTTGACTGTCCAGGTCACGCTGACTATGTAAAAAACATGGTTACAGGTGCTGCCCAGATGGACGGCGCTATCCTCGTAGTAGCTTCTACAGATGGTCCTATGCCCCAGACCCGCGAGCACATCCTGCTGGCCCGTCAGGTAGGTGTACCCCGTTTGGTGGTTTTCATGAATAAAGTAGATATGGTTGATGACGAAGAACTGCTCGACCTGGTTGAGCTGGAAATCCGTGACCTGCTGAAATTCTATGAATTTGACGCTGATAACACCCCTATCATTCGTGGTTCTGCACTCGGTGGTTTGAATGGTGATGCCAAGTGGGTTGATACCATCCGTAAACTTATGGATGCTGTTGACAACTGGATCCCCGTTCCTCCCCGTCTGGTTGACCAGCCCTTCCTGATGCCGGTAGAAGACGTGTTCTCTATCACAGGTCGTGGTACCGTTGCTACCGGTCGTATCGAGCGCGGTGTAATTAAAGTAGGTGAAACAGTAGATATCATCGGTTTCGGTGCACACCTTTCTTCTACCTGCACAGGTGTAGAAATGTTCCGCAAACTGTTGGATCGCGGCGAAGCAGGTGACAACGCTGGTATTCTGCTGCGCGGTATCGAAAAGACCGATATCCGTCGTGGTATGGTTATCTGCGCGCCTAAATCTGTATCTCCTCACAGGAAATTCAAAGCTGAGGTTTATGTACTGAGCAAAGAAGAAGGCGGTCGTCATACCCCGTTTTTCAACAAGTACCGTCCTCAGTTCTATTTCCGTACTACGGATGTTACCGGTGAAATCATGTTGCCCGCAGGCACTGAAATGGTAATGCCCGGCGACAATATTTCCATCTCTGTTGAGTTGATTCAGCCCATCGCTATGGAAAAAGGTCTCCGCTTCGCGATTCGTGAAGGTGGCCGTACCGTAGGTGCAGGTCAGGTGACTGAAATCATCGAATAATTTTTGACCTAAAGAAGGTGGTTCACCGCCTTCTTTCTACGGGCATAGTTCAATGGTAGAATAGAGGTCTCCAAAACCTTTGATCTGGGTTCGAATCCTAGTGCCCGTGCTAATAGAAGCGCAATGTTTGAAAGAATAGGTAATTACTTCCGCATGACCCGTGATGAACTCCTGAACAAGGTGTCGTGGCCCTCATGGAATGAACTAACGGAAAGTACATGGATTGTTCTGGTAGCATCCATACTTTTTGCCACGGTTATCTGGCTAATGGACCAGGGACTGGGCTTTGCTTTATCCAATTTTTACAAACTGTTCAAATAATAATGACGGCTGCCGAAGAAAAACACAAATGGTATGTTGTGCGTGCCATCACCGGACAGGAAAAGAAGGTGAAGCACAACATAGAAGTGGAGCTTGAAAGAGCCCGCAAACAATCCTTTGTGCCCGAAATTTTGATTCCTACTGAAAAGGTTTACCAAATAAAAAATGGTAAGAAAATCGCCAAAGAGCGTAATGCGTTTCCCGGTTATATACTTGTTAATGCAGATTTTTCAGATCCCGAAGTTATTCCCCTGATTAAATCTGTCTCCGGGGTTGTAGGATTCCTCGGAAGCAAGGATACACCCGTAGCACTCAGACCTGCCGAACTAGGCAGAATTTTGGGTACGGCCGATGAACTCAGTGAAACAGCGGCAGCTCCGGAAGAGCACTACATGGTGGGTGAAGCAGTTAAAGTTATTGACGGTCCGTTCAATGACTTTGACGGTGTGATTGAAGAAATTAACGACGAAAAGAAAAAGTTGAAGGTGATGGTGAAGATTTTTGGACGCCGCACCCCGCTTGAACTTAATTATAACCAAGTACAGAAATTGTAACAGCAATGGCAAAACAAATATCAGGCTTCGTAAAACTCCAGGTGAAAGGCGGACAGGCAAATCCTGCTCCCCCCATTGGTCCGGCTCTCGGTTCCAAAGGTGTAAACATTATGGATTTTTGCAAGCAATTCAATGCGCGCACTCAAGATAAAATGGGCAAGGTATTGCCTGTCGTAATCACCGTTTACGCCGACAAATCCTTTGATTTCATAATCAAAACTCCACCCGTGGCAGTTCAGTTGCTAGAAGCATCAAAGCTACAAAAAGGTTCAGCTGAGCCGAATCGTAAAAAAGTGGGTTCTGTAAATTGGGATCAGGTTAAAACCATCGCTAACGAAAAAATGCCCGATTTAAACTGTTTTACAGTGGAATCAGCCATGAAACTCGTAGCAGGGACGGCACGAAGCATGGGAATCACCATATCCGGTGATGCTCCCTTTTAATCCTTTAAAGAAGCAAGAAAATGAAAGTTGGTAAAAAAAGAAAAGAAGCACTCAGTAAATATGACAATACCAAGTCATACAACCTGAAGGAAGCTTGCGAAATTGTTAAAAACATCACGACTACCAAGTTTGATGCGTCTGTGGATATCGACGTTCGTCTGGGCGTAGATCCCCGTCAGGCCAATCAGATGGTGCGTGGTGTAGCTAGCCTGCCGCATGGCTTGGGTAAAACTGTTCGCGTTCTGGTACTGTGTACCCCTGATAAAGAACAGGAAGCAAAAGACGCAGGTGCAGATCACGTTGGTTTGGATGACTATATCGAAAAAATAGCCGGTGGCTGGACAGATATCGATATCATCATTGCATTACCCGCAGTTATGGCCAAATTAGGTCGTCTGGGTAAAGTGCTGGGTCCAAGAAACCTGATGCCAAACCCCAAGAGTGGAACAGTAACCACCGAAGTAGGTAAAGCCGTAACGGAAGTAAAGGCCGGTAAGATTGACTTTAAGGTTGACAAGACTGGTATCATTCACACTTCGGTAGGTAAGGTTTCTTTCGAGGCCGATAAACTGAGCGAAAACGCACTGGAACTGGTTCAGGTTCTCAATAAACTGAAGCCATCTGCCGCAAAAGGTACTTATTTCAAGAGTATCACGATGAGCAGTACAATGAGCCCTGGTGTGAGTATTGATGTTAAATCCATTCCCGGAATCTGATTATGAACAAAGATCAAAAACAAGCAGTGGTTGCCGAACTTACGGAAACCTTTAAAAATAACGATGTCGTGTATTTGGCCGATACTACCGGTCTGAGCGCCAACGCGACCAACGCTTTCCGCCGTATTTTATTCAACAGTGGCGTGAGTATGCGTATGGCTAAAAACACCCTGATCAACATCGCCATGGAAAATAGCGGTAAAGATTTTGGTGATTTAAAAAATGCGCTCGCAGGCTCCACATGTGTGATGGTTTCAGAGCAAATGAAAGCGCCTGCTACTGCCATAAAATCCTTCCGTGATAAAGGTGATCTTCCTGTATTGAAAGGTGCATGGATTGACAGCAGCGTATTCCTCGGCGACAGCGCGTTGGAAGAAATCATTAAGCTTAAATCTAAAAATGAACTTATCGGTGAAGTTATCGGTCTGTTGCAATCACCTGCAAAAAATGTTATCAGCGCTTTGCAGGGCAACGCAGGTCACAAAATCGCCGGTTTGGTAAAGGCAGTAGCCGATTCAAAAGAATAATTAACAAATTTTAAAACAACTCAAAAAACAATAAAACAATGGTAGATCTGAAAGAATTCGCGAATCAGTTGGTAAATCTCACTGTAAAAGAGGTAAATGAACTTGCTCAAATCCTTAAGGAAGAGCATGGTATTGAGCCTGCTGCTGCTGCAGTAGCTGTAGCCGCCCCCGCAGCAGGTGGTGGTGGAGCCGCAGCCGCGGAAGAGCAAAACGAGTTTGATGTACTTCTCAAAAGCGCTGGCGCTAACAAGCTGAATGTGGTTAAAATCGTTAAAGATTTGACCGGACTAGGTTTGAAAGAAGCCAAAGACCTCGTGGACGCCGCCCCCAAAGCTGTTAAAGAAAAAGTTTCGAAAGCCGAAGCAGAAGATCTTGCAGCTAAACTTAAAGAAGCGGGCGCTGAAGTTGAGGTTAAGTAATTTCCAACGAACACAACCCCAAACGGCCCCGGATTTCCGCGGGCCTTTTGGGCGTTTATTGAGTTAAACATCCATTGTATTACCCTAAAAAACACAAAAATTGAGCACACTACAAAACAATAGGGTTTCTTTTGGCAAAGTAAAACACGCCATTGAATACCCCGATTTTCTCGATGTGCAGCTGCAGTCGTTCCAGGAGTTTTTCCAGCTCGACACACCTGCTGATAAACGCGAAGGTGAAGGTCTTTTCATGGTGTTCCGTGAAAACTTTCCCATTACAGACACCAGAAACATCTTTGTTCTGGAATTCCTTGACTATTTCGTAGATCCGCCAAGATATACCCTTCAGGAATGCATTGAGCGCGGCCTCTCATATGCCGTACCGCTGAAAGCTAAACTGAAATTGAGTTGTAACGATCCTGAGCACGAAGATTTTAAAACCATCGTACAGGATGTTTACCTGGGAACCATTCCCTACATGACGCCCAACGGGACTTTCATCATTAATGGTGCTGAAAGGGTTATTGTAAGTCAGCTTCACCGTTCTCCCGGCGTATTTTTTGGTCAGAGCATCCACTCTAACGGTACTAAATTGTATTCTGCCAGGGTAATTCCTTTCAAAGGATCCTGGATTGAGTTTGCTACCGATGTGAATGCCGTAATGTATGCCTACATCGACCGGAAAAAGAAATTCCCGGTTACCACCCTGCTTCGTGCTATAGGCTTTGAGAGTGATAAGGACATCCTTGACATTTTCGGTTTGAGCGAGGAAGTGAAGGTTAGCAAAACAGGCCTGAAAAAAGTAATTGGACGCAAGCTTGCCGCAAGGGTTCTCCGCACCTGGATTGAAGACTTCGTGGACGAAGATACCGGTGAGGTTGTTTCCATTGAAAGAAATGAAGTAATTCTGGAGCGTGATATTATTCTCGCTGATGAGCACATTGATGTGATTGTAGATGCAGGTGTTAAAACTGTAATTCTGAACACTGAAAACACAGGAAATATCGATTTTGATATTATTTACAATACGCTGCAGAAAGATACCTCAAACAATGGTAAAGAAGCTTTGGAAGTAATTTACCGTCAGTTGAGGAATGCAGATCCGCCCGATGAAGAAACAGCCCGCGGTATTATTGATCGTCTGTTCTTCTCTGACAAGCGTTATGACTTGGGAGATGTAGGTCGTTACCGTATCAACCAGAAGCTTAACATGAATACGCCGATGGATGTGAAAGTTCTTACCAGGGACGACATCATCAGCATTATCAAGTTCCTCATTCACCTTTTTAACGGTCAGGAAGCACTTGACGATATTGATCACTTAAGCAACCGTCGTGTTCGTACTGTAGGTGAACAGCTTTATGCTCAGTTTGGGGTTGGTTTGGCCCGTATGGCGCGTACCATTCGTGAAAAAATGAATATCCGCGACAATGAAGTTTTCACCCCCCAGGATCTTGTAAACGCAAGAACCCTGAGCAGTGTTATCAATTCATTCTTCGGAACCAACCAGCTTTCTCAGTTCTTGGATCAAATTAATCCACTGGCAGAAATCACGCACAAGCGTCGTCTGTCAGCGCTGGGGCCTGGCGGTCTGAGTCGTGAAAGAGCAGGTTTTGAAGTTCGTGACGTACACTATACGCACTACGGTCGTTTGTGTACCATTGAAACACCTGAAGGTCCCAACATCGGTCTAATTTCGTCTCTTTGCGTTCACGCCAAAATTAACAGTATGGGCTTTATCGAAACCCCATACCGTAAGGTAGTTGATGGTAAGATAGAGGAAGGAATTACCTACCTCAGTGCCGAAGAAGAAGATGGAAAAACCATTGCACAGGCTAATGCTGAGGTTGATACCAAAGGTAATTTTAAAACAGCATTGGTGAAAAGCCGCAAGGAAGGTGACTTCCCGCTGGTGGATCCTTCTAAGCTCGATTATATGGATGTTGCACCCAATCAGATTGTATCTATTGCAGCATCCCTTATTCCATTCTTAGAGCATGATGACGCAAACCGTGCGCTGATGGGATCAAACATGCAACGTCAGGCTGTACCTTTGGTGAAGCCTGAAGCCCCCATAGTTGGTACCGGTTTGGAAGAAAAAGTAGCCCGAGACAGCCGATCTCTAATCAACGCTGAAGGTGATGGGGTTGTGGAATATGTGGATGCCCGTGAAATCAGAATTCGCTACAACCATGACTCAGATGATGATCTGGTAAGTTTTACAGGCAATACTAAAACGTATCAGCTAACCAAATTCCGCAGAACCAACCAGAATTCCTGCATCAACTTGCACCCGATTGTGAAAAAAGGCGACAAGGTTAGCAAGGGCCAGGTAATTTGCGAAGGTTATGCAACCCAGGGCGGTGAACTTGCCCTCGGCCGTAACCTCAAAGTGGCATTTATGCCATGGCAGGGTTACAACTTTGAAGATGCGATAGTAATCTCAGAAAAAGTTGTAAAAGACGATTGGTACACCACTGTTTATATTACTGAGTTTGAACTGGAAGTTCGTGACACCAAGCGCGGTGAAGAAGAACTGACCAACGATATTCCCAATGTGAGTGATGAAATGACCAAAAATCTCGATGAGAATGGTCTGATCCGCATTGGTGCTGAAGTTAAGGAAGGAGATATACTTATCGGTAAAATAACACCAAAAGGAGAAACAGAACCTTCACCTGAAGAGAAACTGCTTCGCGCAATCTTTGGTGACAAAGCCGGTGATGTTAAAGATGCATCACTTAAGGCGCCTCCCGGCACTGATGGTGTAGTTATTGAAAAGAAACTGTTCAGCAAGAGCAAAAAAGACAAAACCATTCGTGCCAGCGATAAAGGCAGGTTGCAAAAACTTGAAGATGAGCACAAGCGTGAGTTGGCAGAGTTTAAAGAAGAACTGGTTAAAAAATTATTCCAGATTGTGAATGGTAAAACCAGCCAGGGTGTATTTAATATGTACAGCGAAGAGCTTATCAGCAAGGGTACCAAGTTTACCCAGAAAAACCTGATGAGCATTGACTACAGCAATGTAAACTACCACGGCTGGACCGCAGACGCCGAAAAGAACGAGCTGATTGTTCGTGCACTTACCAACTTTATCAATGTTTATAACGACAAAGTTACCAACTTTAAACGTGAGCATTATACCATCAGCGTTGGCGATGAATTGCCTACCGGTATCCTGCAAATGGCAAAAGTATACGTAGCTACCAAACGTAAGCTTAAGGTAGGTGATAAAATGGCGGGTCGTCACGGTAACAAGGGTATTGTTGCCCGTATTGTGCGCGAAGAAGATATGCCATTCCTGGATGATGGAACTCCTGTGGATATCGTTTTGAACCCACTTGGTGTACCTTCTCGTATGAACCTTGGGCAGATTTACGAAACTGTTCTTGGATGGGCCGGAAAAGAGCTGGGTGTAAAATTCGCTACCCCGATTTTTGACGGTGCCAGCAATGCTGAGATTGAAGAATGGACCAATAAAGCCGGCATTCCCATCAATGGTTTGGTTCACCTTAACGACGGTTTATCAGGTCAGAAGTTTGACCAACCCACAACAGTAGGTATCATCTACATGCTGAAACTGGGTCACATGGTTGATGACAAGATGCACGCCCGTTCAATTGGCCCATACAGCCTTATTACCCAACAGCCTTTGGGTGGTAAAGCGCAATTCGGTGGTCAGCGTTTCGGTGAGATGGAAGTTTGGGCACTGGAAGCATTTGGTGCATCCAATATCCTGCGCGAAATTCTTACTGTTAAATCTGATGATATCACCGGTAGAGCCAAGGCGTACGAAGCCATTGTTAAAGGAGAAAACCTTAGTAATATCGGTACCCCGGAATCATTTAATGTACTCGTACATGAATTGAGAGGCCTGGGTCTGGAAGTTTCATTTATAGAATAATTTTGAGAGAAAGTCAATAGACATGCAAACACAAAAGAAAGTTCAAAAAATCGGAAGCAATTTCAGCAAGATCAGAATCTCGCTGGCTTCACCGGAAAACATACTTCGTCGTAGTTTTGGAGAGGTTGTCAAACCCGAAACAATCAACTACCGCAGCTACAAGCCTGAAATGGGTGGTCTTTTCTGCGAACGTATTTTTGGTCCAATCAAGGATTATGAATGCCATTGCGGTAAATACAAACGTATCCGTTACAAAGGAATCGTTTGTGATCGTTGCGGCGTGGAAGTGACAGAGAAAAAAGTGCGTCGTGAACGTATGGGACACATCAACCTGGTGGTTCCAGTGGCGCACATTTGGTATTTCCGTTCATTGCCCAATAAAATCGGTTACCTGTTGGGTGTGCCCACCAAAAAGCTCGACATGGTTATTTACTATGAGCGCTATGTAGTGATTCAGCCCGGTGCTGCTTCCAACAGTAATTACCTGGATCTTTTGACAGAAGAAGAATACCTTGATATCATCGATTCTCTTCCCAAAGAAAACCAGATGCTGGATGACAATGATCCCAACAAATTCATCGCCCGCATGGGTGCTAATGCTTTGAACGATCTGCTTACCCGCATCAACCTTGATAAACTTAGCTACGATCTTAGGAATCAGGCGGCTACCGAAACCAGCCAGCAGCGCAAGCAGGAAGCCCTGAAACGCCTTAAGGTTATTGAAGGTTTCCGCGGTTCCCAGAAAACCGGAGAGAATCGTCCCGAGTGGATGATTATGAAAATGTTGCCCGTAATTCCACCCGAACTGCGTCCTTTGGTTCCACTGGAAGGCGGCAGATTCGCTACTTCGGATCTGAATGATTTGTACCGCAGGGTTATCATTCGTAATAACCGTCTTAAGCGCCTCATAGAAATCAAAGCCCCAGAAGTGATCCTGCGTAACGAAAAGCGCATGCTTCAGGAAGCTGTAGATTCACTACTTGATAATACACGCCGTGCAAGCGCGGTTAAGAGTGAAGGTAACCGTCCATTGAAGTCTCTCAGCGATATGCTGAAAGGTAAACAGGGTCGATTCCGTCAGAATCTGCTTGGTAAACGTGTGGATTATTCCGGTCGTTCTGTAATTGTGGTAGGTCCTACACTGAAACTGAATGAGTGCGGTCTGCCAAAAAACATGGCTGCCGAACTTTTCAAGCCGTTTATTATTCGTAAACTGATTGAAAGGGGTATTGTAAAAACCGTAAAAACCGCCAAGAAAATAGTTGAAAAGAAAGATCCGATTATCTGGGACATTCTTGAAAATATCCTCAAAGGGCATCCTGTACTGCTTAACCGTGCTCCTACACTGCATAGATTAGGTATTCAGGCGTTCCAGCCCAAACTGGTGGAAGGTAAAGCCATACAGCTTCACCCGCTGGTTTGTACAGGTTTCAACGCCGACTTTGACGGTGACCAGATGGCGGTACACGTTCCACTTGGAAACGCCGCTATTGCTGAAGCACAACTTCTTATGCTGGCATCGCACAACATCCTGAACCCGGCGAACGGTTCACCTGTTACAGTTCCTTCTCAGGATATGATTCTGGGTCTGTACTACATTTCCAAAGAACGTGTTGGTACTAAACAGCATCCTGTAAATGGTGAAGGTCTTACTTTTTACGCTGCTGAAGAGGCCATTATCGCCTACAACGAAGGCAGGGTTGACTTGCATGCTAAAGTTAAATGCCGTGTTCGCGTTAAGGAAAATGATGAACTGATCTGGAAAGTGATTGAAACGACCATGGGGCGTATTCTCTTCAATCAGGTTGTTCCTGAAGAATATGGCTACATAAATGAAGTGCTGAAGAAAAAGAATCTTCGTGACATTATCTCAGGAATGATTAGGGTTGCCGGCGTAGCAAAAGCTGCCAACTTCTTGGATGCAATCAAGGGTCTCGGATTCCACTATGCATTCCGCGGTGGTCTTAGCTTTAACATGAGCTATGTGAAAATCCCTGATGAAAAGGATCAGTTGGTGAATAAAGCGTACGAAGAGGTTCAGGAAATTCAGTCAAATGCCGACATGGGTTTCATTACCAACAACGAACGCTATAACCAGGTAATTGACCTTTGGACGCGTGTAAACAACCAGCTTGCGCGTGTTCTCATCAAGGAACTTAGCTCTGATGATCAGGGTTTCAACCCAATTTATATGATGCTGGATTCCGGCGCCCGTGGTTCTAACGAGCAGATTCGTCAGCTTGGTGGTATGCGTGGTCTGATGGCCAAGCCCCAAAAGAGCAGTGGCGGTGGAACCGGCGATACCATTGAAAACCCCATTATTTCAAACTTCAAAGAAGGTTTGAACGTATTAGAATACTTTATCTCTACTCACGGTGCGCGTAAAGGTCTTGCCGATACGGCCTTGAAAACGGCTGACGCAGGTTACCTGACCCGTCGTTTGCACGACGTAGCGCAGGATGTGGTAATCACAGAACCCGATTGCGGTACTTTGAGAGGTATAGCCATGTCTGCCATCATTAACAATGACGAGGTTGCAGAAAGCTTGAATGAACGTATTCTGGGTCGCTGTTTGGTGGATGATGTAATCAATCCTGCCACCGGAGAAGTAATCGGAAAAGGCGGTCAGGAAGTTACGGAGCGAATGGCCGCTGCTATTGATGATGCAGGTATTGAAGATGTTGAAATACGCAGTGTGCTTACCTGCGAAACCCTTACCGGCGTTTGTGCCAAGTGCTACGGCCGCAATTTGGCGACAGGTCGCATGGTGCAGATCGGTGAGGCTGTAGGTGTAATTGCCGCCCAGTCAATCGGTGAACCCGGAACACAGCTTACCCTGCGTACATTCCACACAGGTGGTGCTGCGATGAACATTGCTGCCGAAAATACACTCGAAACAAAATATGAGGGTGTTGTTAATTTTGACAGCATGCGTACCGTTTCCAAGGAAGTGGTAGACGATGAGTCCGGTAAGAAAAAGAGAGTTGATATCGTTCTTGGCAGAAGCGGTGAAATCAGAATTCTGGATGCCCGCAACAATAACGTAATTACCAGCTATAACGTGCCTTATGGCGCTCAGCTTATGGTTAAAGAAGATTCCACAGTGAAAAAAGGTGACAAACTTTGTACCTGGGATCCTTTCAATACGCTGATTATCTCCGACATTGATGGTACTGTTAAGTATGATAACATCGTTGAAGGCGTCAATATGCGCGAAGAAGGTGATGAGCAAACAGGTCTGAGCGAACTGGTAATCGTTGAAAGTAAAGACAGAACCGTTGTTCCTGTAATAGCTGTAGACGGTAAAGGCGATTTGAACAAGCATTTCAACATGCCTGTAGGATCTATCCTTGTTGCTAAAAATGGCGCCAATGTTAAGGCTGGTGATATTCTGGCAAAAATTCCAAGAAGTGCAACACGTACCCGTGACATTACCGGTGGTCTTCCCCGTGTTACGGAATTGTTCGAAGCACGTAATCCTTCAAACCCTGCTGTAGTAAGCGAAATTGACGGTGTGGTTGAATATGGCGTGAGCAAACGTGGTAACCAGGAAATTATCGTTACCAGCAAAGACAATGAGAAAAAGCACTATCAGGTGGCTTTAAGTAAGCACATTCTTGTGCACGACGGAGACTTTGTTCGTGCCGGACAGCCTCTTAGTGATGGTGCCATTACACCTCAGGATATCCTTCGCATTGAAGGTCCCGGTGCTGTACAGCGTTATGTACTGAACGGTATTCAGGAAGTTTACCGCTTGCAGGGTGTGAAAATCAATGATAAGCACATTGAAACCATCGTAAGGCAGATGATGCAGAAGATGGAATTAAACGATCCCGGTGATACCCGTTTCCTCGAAGGTGAAATTACCGACAGATGGAACCTGCAGTCTGAGAATGACTGGATCTGGGATAAGAAAGTAGTAACCGTTGCCGGTGAAAGCGATCAGATGCACCCAGGACAGATTGTGAGCCTTAAAGATTTGAGGCAGGAAAACAGTGCATTGCGCCGTCAGGACAAAAAACTGGTGGAATTCCGCGATGCAGTTTCTGCAACTGCTCAGCCTGTGCTGATGGGTATTACCAAAGCTTCATTGGGTACACAGAGCTTCATGAGCGCTGCATCGTTCCAGGAAACTACCAAAGTGCTGAATGAAGCCGCCATTTCAGGTAAGATTGATGAACTGAAAGGACTCAAGGAAAATGTAATCGTAGGTCACCTTATTCCTGCCGGTACCGGCATGCGCAACTGGGACAGCGTAATTACCGGTTCCAAAGAAGAGTACGATCGTTTGATGGCCTCCAAGATGGAAGCTGAAACAGAAGAAGCTTAATTCTTTGAAATATTGAAAAGCCGGCCTTTATGGTCGGCTTTTTTTATGCAATAATATTATCTCTGGAAAGCTGTTGTGCCTTATGCATAGTGGCATATAGTCCGTTGATTGCCATCAGTTCGCTGTGGGTGCCTTCCTCGCATTTCTCACCGCTTTTCATGTAAAGAATACGGTCTGCGTGTCTGATAGTGCTTAATCTGTGGGCGATTACCACGGCTGTGCGGTTGTTCAGTAACTCAAGAATGGCTTTTTGAATAAGAAGTTCTGTTTCGCTGTCAATATTGCTGGTGGCTTCGTCCAGAATAATGATTTCCGGTTTGCAAGCCAGCGCCCTGATGAAACTGATGAGCTGTCGTTGGCCAAGACTTAGCGACATGCCTCTTTCCATAACATTAAATTCAAATTTACCCGGAAGATGGTCTATGAAATCGTAGGCACCTATCATTCGGGCAGCTTCTGCAATTTCTGCATCGCTGATTTCAGTATTCTTAAGACGGATATTATCGGAAATACTTCCGCTGAAAAGAAAAACATCCTGTAGCACTGAAACAATTCGTTTTCTTAATGCTTCCAAGTTATAGGATTCAATTTCAACCCCGTCAATATAGATATTACCACGCTGATGACGGTAAAATCGTGAGATAAGACCAATGATGGTAGTTTTGCCACTCCCGGTATGCCCAACAATGGCAAAGGTCTCTCCGGGTTTTACAATAAATGATAAGTCCCGAATTACCCAGTTTTCATCCTCATAGGCAAACCAAACATTTTCAAAACGGATTTCGCCCGTTATTTGGTCGGGTACAATACTTCCTGAGTTTTCGGTATTGTCTGAATCATCCAGCAGTTGAAAAATCCTTTCTGCAGCAACCATTCCCATTTGAATGTTGTTGAAACGATCGGCGATAGCACGCACAGGACGAAAAAACAGGTTGACAAACATGATAAATGCAGTAAGTTCACCGGGCTGCATATTGTTTTTTATGATGCCGCCGGTTCCATATAGCAGAATGATGGCAAGCGTTACGGCCACAAGAAATTCTACTATGGGGAAGAATACTGCATAGTAAAATATTCCCCGTATGTGTGCATCCCTGTGCGATGCATTTATCTTGTTGAATTTGTAAAATTCCTTTTCTTGTCGGTTAAATAACTGAACAATGTGTATGCCTGTAACATGCTCCTGAATGAAAGAATTTAGCCTGGAAACTTCATTGCGAACCTGCTGAAAACTGTCGCGTACACCTTTCCTAAAAAAATTAGCCGCCCATAATAAAAAAGGCAGTACAAGTAGGGTTAAAAAGGTCAATTTCCAGCTTATAATAAACATACATACCAGTATGATGATAATCTGGAAAGCGTCTCCTGCTATGGTTATCAGTCCTGCAGAGAAAAGTTCGGTTACGGTTTCAATATCGCTGATGGTACGGGTAACGGAAGTCCCCACCGGTGTCCTGTCAAAAAAGCTTTGTCGTAGATTTATAAGATGTTTGTATGTGTAATTGCGCATGCGAAGAATTACATCCTGTCCGATTTTTTCCGACAACCAGCTGTTCAGAAAACCTAAAAAAGTTTGGGTGATGAGCAAGGCTAAAATCAGAAGGCACCACAAGCCCAGACCTTCCGATGTTCCTTTCATTATGTAATTATCTATGGCATGGCTGTAGAAATTTGGCTGAATGGCTGAAAGGCAGCTTTGGGTTAGTGTGAGAGCAATGGCAGCGTAAAAAGTTCCCCGTTTTGGGAGAGCCAGTTTCATAATGCGTCCCAGCAGACCGGGATTAAATTTTTTAGGGCTGTTCACTTATTGAGGAACTGCAAAGGTAGGGCTCCGAATTTGTGTAAAACTTTATTTTGCAAACCACTTGCACACCTTTTTTAAGCCATTGTAATATTGCACTATGGCCATGCATATCGCGATAGCGGGAAATATAGGAGCGGGAAAGACAACATTAACACATTTACTTGCCAAGCATTACGACTGGGAAATGCAGTTGGAGGATATGGATGATAATCCCTACATATCTGATTTTTATGAAGATATGCAGCGCTGGAGTTTCAATCTTCAGTTGTATTTTCTTAATACCCGCTGGAAGCATATTCAAGATATTCGCAAGGGCAAGAAAACCGTTATTCAGGATAGAACTATTTATGAGGATGCGCACATCTTTGCTCCTAATCTACATGCGATGGGTCTGATGAGCACGCGTGACTTCGAGAACTACAATTCTTTATTCGAAAATATCAGTCAGCAAATCAATCCTCCGGATTTATTAATTTACTTACGTGCCGGAATTCCTAAGCTGGTTCACCAGATTCAGATGCGGGGCCGAGACTATGAGGATGCCATACGTCTGGATTATCTTAAAAGACTCAATGAGCGTTACGAGGCATGGATCAGTGAATACAAGGGAAAATTACTTGTTTTTAATGTGGATGACATGGATTTCTCAGACAATCCCGATCATGCCGCACAAATTATTCAGCAGGTAGAAAGCACCCTAAACGGGCTGTTCTGATGCCTGTAAATACTGAAACGTACACTACAAGACTACAGGTTCGCCCCGACGATATAGATATGTTTGGGCATGTTCATAGCAGCCGCTACATGGATTTTGTGCTGGCGGCTCGTTTTGAGCAAATGGAGCGTTGTTATCGCATGTCTATGCAAGAGTTTCTGGACCATAACCTTGGCTGGTATCTCTCTGCTGCTGAATTGAGATTTCTCAGGCCGCTGAAAATGGGAGATTTCATGGATGTGCAGACTCGCATTGTTGAGATGGGAACTGCTTCCGTGCGTGTTGAATTTACGATTTTACTTTCTGCCTCTGGCAAAACCAGTTGCAAAGGCTGGGCTGAATATGTATTGGTGGATGTGAAATCCGGAAGGTCTAAATCGATCCCTGACTGGATTATACAGCGTTATTCACTTCCCGACGATTCAATTTCGTAACTTTGCGGTATGTCCTTTTTGTACCCGGTGTTTTTATCAGCACTTCTGCTGCTGCTTATTCCGCTGCTGGTACATCTTTTTCGCTTCAGAAAACATCGTGAAATACGCTTCACCCGTATTCGCCTGTTGAAGGAAGTTGACATAGAAACAAAAAATCAAAACCGCCTCAAACACCTTATTACTCTTGCTTGCAGAATGCTGGCCATCGCCTGCATGGTACTGGCGTTTGCCATTCCCACTTGTCAAAAACAAAACAACCAGGGAACGGGGAAAACGCGGGTAAGTATCTTTATTGATAACTCCTACAGCATGGATAATGGTCGTGATGGGCAGATTCTGCTTGAAACTGCCAAACAGCGGGCCAGGGAAATAGTGAAATCGTATGGAAATAACGGTGAATTTCAAATACGGTCGCAACAGTCTGCAGGTGCTCATTTGAGGTTTGTGTCCGCTGCCGAAGCTGTTTCTTACATTGATGCGTTAAAAATTCAGTCGGGTTTAGTTCCACTTTCCTCATTGTTAACAGAAATGTCAGATGATCTGAAACAGGAAGGTAATAGCCATGCGGCATTTATCATCTCTGATTTTCAGACAGGATTTGCGGGTCAGCCCAAAAAAATGACGGGATTAAAGGGGATGGCAGTCACATTTGTTAAAATTGCTTCTGATAAAAGGGAAAATATAAGCATTGATTCAGCTTGGCTTCAAAAGCCCTATCTGATGCCCGGGGAGAAAAATGTAATTCAGTTTAAAATAACCAATTTTACCAAGGAGCCTATTGAGGATTTTCCGGTGAAATTTTATACGGAAACCGGTCTGGTGGGCACGGGACGGGTTTCTGTTATGCCAGGCAATTCTGCAGTATCTACCATCGAATTCCTGGTAGAAAATAAGCCATCGAATACCGGTAAGCTTGTGATTGAGGAAAACGGTGCTGCCTTTGATAATGTTTTATATGTAAATGTAAGTAGCACCGCAGCCCGCAGTGTAGGTATGAGTTCAACCAACCGTTTTGTGGAGCAGGTAATAGCAGCACAGTCTTTTTTGCAAAAGAAACCCAATTCAGGTCCTTTTGCCGGCCAGACAACTTCAGCAAGAGATGTGTATGTGTGGGTAGGACCCGGAAATCTATCTCAAACACAGGCGCAGACTTTGAAAGATTGGCTGGCCTCATCAGCATCAACCGCTTTAGTAGCTGCAGATTTGAATGGCACTACGGAAGCGATGCAGAAAGTATTTGGTCTGCCAGAGACAAAACAGGTAAGCATTTCTAGGCGTATCTCTGAAAATGGATTTTCCCATCCTTTTTTCTCGGGTGTTTTTCAGAAAATTCCCCGAAACATGAATGTCCCGGATGTAAAAAATTATCTGAGTACTTCCGGTATTAATGGTTCTGGCGAAGCCATTTTATCCCTTGAAAATGGCGATCCGTTGCTGTTGAAATTTCAGGTAGGTACCGGCACAATGTATTTTTTCACATCCCCATTTAGCGAAGAAGGAGGAAATTTGGTGAAAAGTCCGCTGTTTTTACCCCTGCTCACACAAGCCATGATTGCGGGAAATTCCGGACCGCCATTATACGGGGTCTGCAATTCCAAAGAGGTATTGCCGATAGAAAATATCCGAAAATTAACAGAAAAGCCACCGGTATTGAAAAGCGATGGTTGGGAAGGTATGGCCGAAATGAGCCCTTCCCAGGGCGGAATTGGTCTTTATTTGGGCGCCCAGCCTGAAAAAGCCGGTAACTATAAGTTGCTGGAAAACGGAAACAATCGTTTGCTTGCAAATGTTGCGGTAAATGATAGCAGACTGGAAAGTAATCCCAATATGGCTCCTGATGATGTAATGAAAGCCTGGACCGCAAATAACAATATAGTTTGGATGCAGGGCGATAACGCCATTGCAGCCTTTCAGGCCAAAATATCGGACACTACAAAATGGCGCTTGTTTATTTGGCTGGCTGCTGTTTTTTTCGCATTGGAAGTTTTGGTTCTGGTATTTTGGGATTCACGGTTCAATAAAATTATAAAAAAGCAGTCAACATGACAAGTATTCTAATAAGGTCAGCGCAAATCATAGACCCCGAATCTGCTTACCACGGCAAGCAAACAGACATTTTTATTAACAACGGAATCATTGAGTCCATGGGTTCGGATTTGGGTGTTTCCGCCGATGCCGAGGTTAATGCCAGCGGTCAGATTGCCAATACCGGGTGGCTCGATGTTTTGTCTTACTGTGGCGAACCTGGGGAGGAATGGAAGGAAGATTTAAAAAGCCTCTCCGGTGCGGCGCAAGCAGGCGGGTTTACACACGTTGGTGTTCTGGCGGGCAACCATCCACTGCCTGATCATGCTGCTGCTATTGCGTCCATCCGTAAATCCGGGGAAGGTTTACCGGTCCATTTTTTACCACTGGGAAATATAACGTGTGAAGCAAAAGGGCTGGAGATGGCCGAATTACATGACATGGTAAGGGCCGGTGCTGCTGGTTTTAGTGACGGAGATAATCCAATATCTGACACGGGCTTGATTTCCAGGCTGATGGAATATGCCTCGGGCTTGAAAACGCCGATTTTGTTTTTCCCTTACGATAAAAAACTGGCTCCCGGAGGAAGAATGCATGACGGAGTTGTAAGTACATCCCTTGGATTAAAAGGAATGCCGGCTGTAAGTGAGAGCGCAGCACTCGAGCAGATTCTGCAAATTTCTGCCTGGCTGAAAGTTCCGGTGCGTGTGGTTCGGGTTAGTAGTGCCGAAACGGTTGAAATAATCAGAAAAGCCAAAGCCTCCGGGATAGATGTGAAAGCGGCAGTTCCTGCTCTGAATCTTTTATTTACGGATGAAAATCTGGAATCTTTCAATGAAAACCATAAGGTGTTGCCACCTTATCGAACCGAAAAGGATAAAGCAGCACTCTGGCAGGGCCTGTCAGATGGCACCATTGATGCGGTGATGAGCAATCACCATGCGCAGGATATTGAAAACAAGGCCGTGGAATTTGAATATGCGGGCTGGGGCGCTTCTTCGGTACAAACGGTGTTACAGGCTATGACCGCAGGCGGAAGACCGGATTTGAATCTGATAGCCTCTGCTCTTTCATCCGGACCACGCAAGCTCATGGGACTTCCCAAAGTGAGCCTTAATCCCGGACAGCCGGCTGATATTACCTTGTTCAGCCCAACAGCGGAATGGATTTTTGAACCTTCCTTGAATTTTAGCAAAGGCGTTAACCAGCCCATGCTCGGAAAAACGCTGAAAGGTATGGTTACAGGCACAGTAAAGGCCGGTGTTTGGTTTGCCAATAAAGCTGCGCTTAAAAACGCCTGATTGGTTTATTGATGTTCATGAAGCACATTAGCAGCCTGCAAAATCCCGCTGTTAAGGAGACCCTGCAACTCCTGGAAAAAAGCCGCCTGCGGAAATCTCAGGGGTTGTTTGTGGCAGAAGGACTCAATGAGCTGAAAATGTGCCTCAAAGCCGGTTATCGATTTCAAAAGTTATTTTTTTGTGAACATGATATTGCCGCTGAAGCGCTGTTAGAGTGGTTTTCTCCCCACAATACAGAAGCAGATTTGTATGCTGTATCCGCCGAAGTAATGAATAAACTGGCTTATCGTTCGGGTGTGAAGAATGCTGTGGCTGTTGTTGAATCAAAAAATGCATCATGGCAGCAGCCAATAAAAAGTGAGACCCCTTTTTACCTAATTGCCGAATCGGTGGAAAAACCCGGAAACCTGGGCGCCCTGCTTAGAAGTGCGGATGCATCAGGAACCACAGCGGTTATTTTATGCGACCCCGCGGTAGATATATATAATCCGAATGTGATCCGCAGCAGTGTTGGTTGCGTGTTTAGTGTGCCTGTTATGGTGATGAGTCCGCAGGAAACACTGGTGTTTTTACAAAAAAACAATGTTGCAGTTTACACGACATTCATGGAAAAATCTGTGAGTATATGGGACTGCGATTTAACAAGGCCCTCAGCGGTGGTTGTAGGTACGGAAAGTACAGGCCTAAGTAACTTTTGGAAGTCGGCCGGAACCAACGTAAATATTCCCATGTTTGGCAATGTAGATAGTCTCAATGTGTCTGCTGCAGCCGCTTTAATGATGTTTGAAATGGCCAGGCAACGCCATCAATTAGGGGGTGCAAGTGAATAAAGATGTTTTGGTGCTTGGCGCTGGCAGAAGTTCCCGTTTTTTGTTGAAACAGCTTGCTGATTTTTGTGAAAAAACAGGTCGAATACTTACCGTTTGCGATGCAAGCAAACAGGAACTGGATAAACATACCGCAGACTTATCGCTGGAGCGTAAAATATTCAATGCTTCAGATGCTGTGGAACTTGAGCAGATAATAGATGGTAAGGAAATTGTAGTATCCCTGCTTCCGCCATTTATGCATCCAACCATAGCCGCCTTATGTCTGAAAAATAAGGCCCATTTCGCCTCTGCTTCTTATGTAGGTGAGGCTATGCGGGCATTGGATTTTGAGGCACGTTCAGCCGGGTTGGTTTTTCTCAATGAACTGGGGCTTGATCCGGGAATCGATCATCTTAGCGCAATGAAGGCGATGGATGAAATTCGGGAAGGCGGTGGTGAAATCACTTCATTCGAGAGTTACTGCGGCGGGCTTGTCAGCGAGGCTTATTGTGCAGGCAACCCATGGAAATATAAGTTCAGCTGGAACCCGCGCAACGTAGTATTGGCAGGGCAGGGTGGTAACAGTGTTTACAGGCAAAATCATCAAATACGAAGCATTCCCTGGCATCGTTTGTTTGCTGAGGCAAATTCGTTGTCTATTCCAAATCTTGGGGAGTTTGATGCGTACGCAAACCGCGATAGTCTTTCTTATTCGTCTTTGTACAGGCTGGATGAAGTTTCTACATTGTTGCGGGGAACACTGCGGCGTGAAAATTATTGTAAAAACTGGCAGGTGCTGGTAGCGCTTGGATTCACGGACGCGCAGTCGCCCTTGCCTGATGACGTATGCAGTGTGAATGACCTGTGCTGTGCCCTCACGGGAAAAGAAACCGATCAGTTGCTTTCAGCATGGCTGCTCGAAAATAATTGGATACGTCCTGAGCAAACCATTTGGTTTGATTATCTGAACCTGGAAAACAAGCAGGAATTGGGTTTTAAGCCAAACAATGCCGCAGAAGTGCTGGAAGCGGTTTTGCTTGATAAATGGAAACTGATGCCGGGAGATTGTGACGAAGTTGTCATGTATCACCGAATAGGATTTGTGAAGGACGGCAGAAAGCAACTACTTCATTCCGTGCTACGTGTTACGGGCGAAGATGAAATGCATACGGCCATGGCTAAAACTGTAGGATTGCCACTGGCTTTGGGTGTGGAGCTTGTGCTGTCAGGAAATTGCCCTGAAAGGGGCGTGGTTATTCCCGTAAGCAAATTCTGGTACAACGGCATTTTGCCCCGTTTGGAACAAATGGGAATTCGATTTGCCGAGCATACCGAATTTTGCGATTGAAATTAGGCATATAATCTTTTAAGGGTTGTAAATTCGCATGCAGAATTATTATGAGTGAAATTATCAATTCCGGTAAGGCACCCGAGCCTGTAGGTTTATATCCGCATGCAAGGCGCGTTGGCAATCTTTTGTTTTTGAGCGGTGTGGGTCCCCGCGAAAAAGGAACCAAAAAAATTCCCGGTGTTGAATTGGATGAATCGGGTAATATTATTTCATACGATATTGAAACCCAGTGTCGCAGTGTGTTTCAGAATGTTCGGTGGATTCTGGAAGATGCCGGCAGCAAATGGGATAACATTGTGGATGTAACGGTTTTTTTAACCAACATGAAAGATGATTTCAAAACCTACAACCGTTTGTGGGCTGAATATTTTGCAGAAAATCCCCCTTGCCGCACTACTATC
This sequence comes from Sphingomonadales bacterium, assembly GCA_016872175.1. Lineage (GTDB taxonomy): Bacteria > Bacteroidota > Bacteroidia > NS11-12g > UBA955 > RGEC01. The sequence continues at coordinate 38,939 of VHBA01000021.1, forward strand.
GAAATCAATTGTTTGC
>VHBA01000022.1 GCA_016872175.1 Sphingomonadales bacterium
TTGGCAATATGTTACCAGATGTGAATTCACAAGGCTCTCCTTCCAATGGTGATGTGTTGATGTATGGATTTTTAACACAGTTGAAAAGCATTGAAACCACAGGCATTGCAGTTTTTGACATGACCACTTTAAGCGATACCATTTATAAAAGAAAAGGTGCTACACATTGTCATTCCAATTCACTGCATCCCAATGATTACTTGGCCAGATGGTATGCACAAGGCTTGGCTGAATTATTCAACGATGGCAGCGCAATCAATAAAACGGCTAAAAAATATTATGTAAATACAACGGGCAACAATACGGATGGATTGAGTATTGCTTCTGCGTGGACAAGCTTGGATAAAATCAATACCAAGAATTTCAATGCTGGAGATACCATTGTTTTTGAAGGAGGAAAGACTTTTGCTGGTAACCTAGAATTTGATAACAATGATGGCAATTCAGTTACAAAACCAATGATCCTAACTACTTATGGGTCTGGTCAAGCCACCATAAACACCAATCTAACAACAAAATGTGGATTTAAAGCCACCAATATACAAGGTTTCCATATCAGTAATCTCAAATTCATAGGACCTGGAAATGGAACCCAAAAAGATATTGATGGTATGTTGTTTTTTACAACCAATCAAACCGGATATTTAAGCAATATTCAAATAAAAAACTGTGAAGTAAGTGGCTTTGGCTATTGCGGAATTCGTTTCTATTCCAACTGGGATGCAAATGTAAAAGCAGGCTATAAGGATGTCATCATAGACAATTGCAAAGTGCATGATTGTAGGGAAAACGGCATAGTGACATTTGGCTACGATGTGCAAACAACAAATTTTTACCACCACAAAAAATTCACTATAAAAAATACAGAGGTGTATAACATAACAGGTTATGCCTCTTCAACACATAAAGGAAGTGGAATGGTTTTATCGCAAATAGATTCTAGTATAATAGAACGTTGTGTTGCATACAATACAGGAACTGCAAATTCCGCATGCGGTGGTCCGGGAGGAATTTGGGTATGGGCAGCCAATGCAATAACCATCCAATATTGCGAAAGCCACCACAATTCATCAGGAACATCAACCGGTTGCGATGGATTAGGATTTGACCTTGACGGTGGTGTTACAAATTCAATAATTCAATATTGCTATGCGCATGATAATGATGGAGCCGGATACCTGTTAGGGAATTTTGCAGGAGCAAGACCATGGGGCAATAATACTGTGAGGTATTGTATTAGCGTAAACGATGCCAAAACCAACAATTCAGCGGTAACATTATTTACAGCACCTAGCACCACATGGAATGGACTAAAACTTTACAACAATACCATTTATGTTAGTCCATCTTCCAAAAACAAATACTCAACTTTTGGTGCTTTTCAAATGACAGATTACGGAACAAATATGTCAGGTGTAGAATGCTACAACAATATCTTTTACACGAATGGTGGACTGCCATTGGTAACGATTCCAAACACTTTTGTAACTCAAACACCTAAGTTTATTGGCAATTTATATTATACAAACGGAGAACCTTTTTCTATAACCTATGGCAGCAAATATACTTCATTAACAGACTTTAGAAATGCAGGTACTTATTGTGAAAAAAATGGCAGCAATAACACCGGTTTATTCGTAGATCCAATTTTAATTAACACCAATAAAAGTCCATTAACGGTTTATCCAAAACCAACAGATTCTTTGAATGCATTTCATTTTACTCAAATGTCTCCATGCAGAAATGCAGGGTTAGACTTGAAAGCACTTTTTGGTATTAATATGGGCAATCGAGATTATTGGGGCAATACACTAAAAAACGAAAATGCTTATGACATTGGAGCTTTTGAATGGAAAAGCCAAACTTCAGGTATATTCTCGTTAAAGTTTTCAAGTATAGCGATATATCCAAATCCAATTGAAAATGAAGACTTAATCATTGATATCTCCAAAAATTACAGTCCAAATACTCACCTTGACTTATTTGATGTTACTGGCAAGTTATGCTTTTCTCAATATTTAATTGAAGGAATAAACAGAATAAATACACAATCTTTGCCAATAGGATTGTACATTGTAATAATTAGTGATGGATTAAATTCACAATCATTCAAAGTAATTAAGAGTGAGTAAAACCAGCTATAACAGTACCTACAAGAAATTGGCGGTACAGTAGTTAAATGAAGCTTTGCGCTTCGTATCAAAGTTTGTTCTTAGTTGATAGTGAAGTGCTTCGAAATCGCCACCTTTTTGTAGCGGCAAACCGTTAGCGGTAACTTGAAAGGACGACTGTGGCCTATAGCAGTTCGGGCACAAAACTGGTAACATGGTCGCAAGATCAGGCAGAAACAGTCGCATTATCCTACATTTTAGGATTAGGAGGAAAACTCGACTTGTCTAAAAAAATATGTTTGCTGATTAATGCAGATTTTTATGCTGCGAACGCTGATTGGGGAAATGTTAGAGAGATTAGCTTTGGCCATATAACAGGAAAAACTGAAATAGACTACTATTACCAATATCAAAATTATAGAACGATTAATTTGAGTGCAGGTTTGGGTTTTCGATTTTAAGTGTTCTCTTCCCGCTGAAGTGAATTGGCAGTTAAGGTAAGAGGCAATACACTCAATATCTTAACAATTCCCCCTTTTCCAATAACTTTGCCCTTCCATTATGCTCAACTACCGCAACACCCTCTACGCTAATTACCACAGCACCCAGAGTGGCCGGGCCTCACTCACCGATGCGCGTTCCCTGTTTGAGCGCGAAAAAAGGCAGTTTGCCCGCGAGATTTTGCCCCTTCTCAATATGCCCAAAGATGCTGCCATCTTTGATATGGGCTGCGGATCGGGTAGTTTGCTGAAAGCCCTGCAGGAAGCGGGTTTTACCCATGCCACTGGTATGGATATCAGCGAAGAACAGGTGAAAGTGGCGGTAGAAATGGGTGTGGAAATGGTAACCTTAGGTGATGCCCTGCAACATGTGAAAACTGCTGCAGCGGCCTACGATGTAATCCTTGGTGCCGATATCATTGAGCATTTCACCAAAGACGAACTCACCGAGCTGCTGCAAGGCATTCACCGTGCCCTAAAACCCGGCGGTGTGGCTGTTTTTCGCACACCCAACCTGGATGCACCCATCAGCAGCGCATTTGCCAACGGTGATTTCACCCATGAAAACTACCTCAATGCCAGCAGCTCCCAGCAAGTAATGATGGCCTGCGGATTCAACAACGTAGAAGTGAAACCCTCCGTGATGTTTATTGAAAATCCGCTGAAAGAAATGCTGAGAAAATTGCTGTGGGCGGGCCTCAAACTGAAACTGAAGCTGACCCTGTTTGCCACTGCACGCAGCAGCCGTGGCATTGTGCTTACCCCTAATGTACTGATTTTTGCGCAGAAAAACAAATGAAAAAGACCGCTTTGATTACCGGCGCTTCCAGCGGCATTGGCCTTGCCTGTGCCGAACTGCTGGCAGCTCAGGGATATGATTTGATACTAACCGCACGCAGGGAGGAAAGGCTGAAAGAAATTGAGTCCCAACTGACCACAACGCACCACATTTTCATAGAAACCCTTTGTCTTGATGTACGCGACAAGGCGCAGGTTAACGACGTGCTTGGAAAAATCGAGGCACCCGATGTGCTCATCAACAACGCCGGATTGGCCCTGGGACTCTCGCATTTCTACGCCGGCGATACCGATCAGTGGGATACCATGATTGATACCAACATCAAGGGTTTGCTGTTTGTGAGCCGCACCATGGCCGAGAAAATGATTGCGCGCGGTACAGGACACATTGTAAACATTGGCTCCATTGCAGGCAAAGAGGTGTATGAAAACGGCAACGTGTACTGTGCCTCTAAACATGCGGTGGATGCCCTTACCCGGGGTATGCGTATAGAATTGGCCTCCAAAGGCATCAAGGTTACCGGTATTCATCCAGGTGCGGTAGAAACGGAATTTAGCATTGTGCGCTTCGGTGGCGATGCGGAGCGAGCCAAGAAAGTGTATGAGGGTTTTGAAAACCTGGTTGCCGCCGATATTGCAGATGCAGTGGTTTGGGCCGTTACCCGCCCCGAGCACGTAAACATCAATGACATAATCATCATGCCCAAGGCCCAGCCTGCAGCGGGTGTCATTCACCGCAAAACTTCCTGATGAGCAACAAAAAAAAGCATAAAGACGGCATTGTGTACAGCACCGACCCGAATTATCGCTGCCAAAGCGGGGACTCGGAGCGCGACACCCTTCCGCCGGCCCGGCAGTGCCTGTATTTGCGCCGTGAGGTACGCAACGGCAAACCCACCATTGTTATCAAAGAATTTGTGGGCAAAACCGAAGACCTAAAAGCCCTCGAAAAACAGCTCAAAAATCATTGCGGTGTAGGTGGCAGCAGCAAAGACGGCGATATCCTTATACAAGGCGAACTGCGCGATAAAATCAAGGCCTTTCTGGAGAAGCTGGGCTACAAAACCAAAGGTTAATTTAGAACAGGGAAGGGTTATTGCCCTTGTGCTGCATGCGTCCCAGGTGCTGATAGGCGAGGTGCGTGGCTTCCCGACCTCTTGCGGTGCGCATCAGATAACCTTCCTGTATCAAAAACGGCTCGTACACTTCCTCGATGGTGCCGGCATCTTCGCCCACGGCGGTAGCAATGGTGTTCAGCCCCACAGGGCCTCCCTTAAATTTATCAATTATGGTGGCGAGGATGCGGTTGTCCATTTCATCCAGTCCGTGGGCGTCTACATTGAGTGCGTTCAGCGCCACACGGGCTATTTCCAAAGTAATTGTGCCGTTGCCTTTTATCTGGGCAAAATCGCGGGTTCGGCGCAGCAAGGCATTGGCGATACGGGGTGTTCCACGGCTGCGGCGTGCAATTTCGTAAGCCGCTTGGTCCTCTATTGGCATGTTCAGAATGGCAGAACTGCGTTTGATAATGCCGCTCAAAACCTCGGCATTGTAATATTCCAGACGGAAATTAATGCCAAAACGGGCGCGTAGCGGTGATGTGAGCAAACCACTGCGCGTGGTGGCGCCTACCAGTGTAAACGGACTTAAATTGATTTGTACGCTGCGCGCATTGGGACCTGTATCAATCATAATGTCGATGCGGTAGTCTTCCATGGCGCTGTACAAATATTCTTCCACCACCGGGCTTAAACGGTGTATTTCATCAATGAACAACACATCGCCTTCCTCCAGTCCTGTGAGCAAGCCTGCCAGGTCTCCGGGTTTCTCCAGCACCGGGCCGCTGGTGATTTTCATGCTGCTGCCCAGTTCGTTCGCTACAATATGGCTAAGGGTCGTTTTTCCAAGTCCGGGAGGGCCGTGAAGTAAAACGTGGTCCAGGGCTTCGCCGCGCATGCGTGCGGCCTGCACAAATACCTGCAGGTTTTCCAGAATCTGGGGCTGTCCGGCAAAATCCTCAAACGACTGGGGACGCAAAACCTTTTCGATTTCGCGCTCGGCCTTGTTGAGGTGGTCTTTTTCCGGATCCAGGTTGGGATTCATGGGTTTACTGCAATATACGAAAAAATCAGCGGATTACCAAATTTCTGAGGCGTTTTTCAACGGTATCACTCACAGGCCACAGGGGCTGTCGAACCACGTTTTCGCAAAGCCCCATTTCATTCAGCATCACCTTTATGCCACCCGGACTTCCGTCGGCAAAAATAGCCAGGGCGCCTTCCAGAATTTGGTTGTGAAGTTTGCGGGCTTCGTTCCAGTTGCCTGCCAATGCGGCTTTTACCATGCCACTGAACTGTGCAGGATAGGCGTGGTTTATTACGGAAATCACCCCTGAAGTACCACAAGCCAGCATGGGGAAGGTGAGGGCGTCATCGCCGCTTATAACGAGGAAGTTGTCGGGTTTGCGTGTCATCAGCTGCATTACCTGTTCCATGTTGCCGCTTGCTTCCTTGGTGGCAACCATTTTGGGCAGTTCAGCAATACGGCACTGGGTTTCCCAGGTCATGTTGCTGCCCGTACGGCTGGGAACATTGTAGATGATAACAGGAAGAGGCGCCACATCCGAAATGGTTTTATAGTGGTGGTAAATGCCTTCCTGGTTGGGTTTGTTGTAGTAGGGCGAAACGCTCAAAATGGCGCTGAATCCACGCAAATCTGCATGCTGCATTTTATGGCAAACGGCCGCCGTGTTGTTGCCTCCAATACCGAGTACCAGCGGCAACCGGCCATTGTTGGCCTCGTGAATAGTATCAATCACCAATTGTTTTTCGGCCTCCGATAACGTAGCGCTTTCGCCTGTTGTGCCGAGCACCACAAAATAATCCGTACCATTGGCAATCTGATGCTCCACAATAGCAGACAAGGCTGCAGTATCAACGCTGAAATCCTTTTTAAAAGGGGTAATCAGTGCGGTTCCGGTTCCGGTAATTTCTTTCATGTATCTTGTTTTAACCGATTTTGTGCAGGTAATGTTTCAAATCGGTGATGAATACTTCTATGTTTTCAGATGCCGGATTACCCAGCAGAATATCGTAAAAGGGGAGGGCTTTTTCGCGGTGAAACCCGATGCGGCAGGTAGCGTTGGTGAGGCCTGCGATGCTTTTTAGCGCCAGCCTTCCATCCAGATTTAAATTGATAAAATAATCGAATCGTTTGGCCAACAGTTTTTTTACCTGCGGCGTTTTTGGCAAACCAAAGGTGTTGAAATCGTTCTTCATCAGGTGAATGTGGGTGTCCATTTCAAACAAACGGCCTTTTTCGCGCTTGTTGGCATGATGGTATACCACCGTCTCAATATTCTTGCCCTCTTTTTTTAGGAATTCCAGAAATTCGTTGATGTATCGAGCATCGGTTTCCCACTGGGCATCATCCCAGCAAACCATAATGTCGGAGGCCTTTTCGAATGAACTGATCAGCCGGATGCGTTCCTTTTCCTTGCTGCGCTTGCTCAGCAACCGAACTCCAATAGTGGTTTTAACGCCCGACATAAGTTAACGCAAATCTAACAAAAAGGAAAACCAAACAATAGACGCTTTATCCCCATTAAAACAAGGTTGTTTGCTTGGGTTTTTCGGGCTCGTCCGGCGGGGCAGATTGGGGTGTGGAGGTGCTTTCGCCAATCATGGTCAACAGTTCATCTTCCGAAATGATTTTAACGCCCAGCTGTGTGGCCTTTTCAAGCTTTGCGGGGCCCATACCTTCACCTGCCAGCAAATAATCTGTTTTGCTGCTTACACTGCCACTGCATTTGCCTCCGTGTGCCTCAATCAACTCTTTGGCTTCATCGCGGCTCATCTTGTTAAAAACCCCGCTGATAACAAAGGTGAGACCGGATAGCGAAGTGCCTGCCTGAGATTGAGTTTTGGTTTGTGCCTCCATCTGCAGGCCCGCTTCCTTCAGTCTTTCCACCAGGGCTTTATGTTTCGGTTCTGCAAAGTAAGTTATCAGACTTTCGGCAATAACATCGCCGATTTCATCAATCCCAAGCAGGGTTTCTTTATCGGCCTGCATAATATTTTCAATACTCCCGAGTGTCTGTGCCAGTTTTTTGGCCACCGTCTCCCCCATGTGGCGAATTCCCATGCCGAACAACACCCTTTCAAAAGGTATGTTTTTGCTTTCCTGAATGCCGTCAATGATGTTTTGGGCTGATTTTTCACCCATCCGCTCCAGTTTGAGTAGTTCTTCGGTTGTGATGGAATATAAATCGGCAATGTCTTTTACCAACTCTTTGCTGTAAAGTGTTTTGGCCATTTCACTGCCTATACTGTCGATATTCAGGGCTTTTCTGGCCACAAAATGCTCTATTTTACCGATTACCTGAGGGGCGCAGCCATCCTCATTGGGGCAATAATGCTGTGCCTCGCCTTCGCGCCGTATAAGGGCTGTTTCGCACTCCGGACAAACCGATGCATAAATCGTTGGGGCGCAATTTTCTGTTCTTTGCGAGAAATCAACACCCGTGATTTTTGGGATGATTTCTCCTCCTTTTTCTACAAATACCATGTCGCCCACACGAACATCCAGCCGCTCAATTTCATTGGCATTGTGAAGACTGGCGCGTTTAACAGTGGTGCCGAGCAAAAACACAGGCTCAAGCTCAGCCACCGGGGTGATGGCGCCTGTTCTGCCTACCTGGTAGGTTATATCCAACAAACGCGTAGTAGCGCTTTCGGTTTGGAATTTATAAGCAATGGCCCAGCGGGGAACCTTGGCAGTATAGCCCAGTTCTTCCTGTTGAGAAAGGGAATTTACTTTGATGACAACACCATCCGTATCGAAGCCAAGGTCATGCCGTCTTTGGTCCCATTTTTCCAGAAAACGCAGCACTTCGTAAATGCCTTTGCAAACTTCTGTGGTATCTGCTGTTTTTAGTCCCCAGGAACGGGCAGCTTCAATGCATTCTGCATGGGTTTTGTACGATAAATTGTCGCCCAAAAGGTGATATAGCGTAATATCCAGCGGGCGTTTGGCGACCTCGCCGGAATCTTTAAGCTTCAGACTACCACTGGCCACATTGCGGGGATTGGCATAAGCCGGTTCGCCTGCGGCAATCCTTTCATGGTTCAGTTTTTCAAAACCTTTGCGGTGCATGAAAATTTCTCCGCGGATTTCAAATTCAGCAGGATAGTTTCCGTGTAATTCTGTATTCAGGCTGCGGATGGTGCGCACATTGGCGGTTACATCATCGCCCTGCATACCATCTCCGCGGGTGACTGCCTGTATGAGTTTGCCGTTTTCATAAAACAGTGAAATGGCTAGTCCGTCAATTTTTAGTTCGCAAACGTATTCAATATCATCACCAATGGCTTTGCGGATGCGGCTGTCAAAATCCCGAAGTTCGGTTTCGTTGTAGGTGTTGCCCAGCGAAAGCATGCGCCTGCGGTGTTTTACGGTCTCGAATTCATTGATTACACCGCCGCCCACCACGTGGGTAGGACTGTCTGCATGTGTCAGGTCGGGAAACTGCGATTCCAGGTACTCCAGCTGTTTTAGCAGCCGGTCAAACTCCAGATCGGAAATGGTAGGCTCAGAAAGCACGTAGTAGCGGTAATTGTGTTCCTTTAGGGTGGCCGTGAGTTCATCAATTTGCTGTTTTGCCTGTGCTTTGTCCATATCGTCTCAAAAATACGCACGAAAACCCCGATATTGTTGTCATTTTGGCGGTAATGTGGATTATTTTACCCAAGCTTGCAGCATGAAAATCTCCCCCGATACCGTGGTGAGTGTTACCTACACCCTCACCCTTGACAACGGTGCCATTGCCGATGAGGCCGATGCACAACAGCCCTTTTTGTTTATTCATGGCATTGGCCAGACCCTGCCCGCATTTGATGATGCCTTGAGCGGCCTTGCTGCCGGTGATGCATTTCAGTTTTCGCTCACAGCCGATCAGGCATATGGAAATCCAAACGCAGACTGGCTTATAAGCATTCCCCGTTCGGTGTTTTCAGGAGAGGATGTACCGGCCGATATACTGCATATTGGCGCTATTCTTCCCATGCAAGATCAAAACGGGAATCCCATGGATGGTAAAGTGGTAGAGATTACGGACGAGAACGTAAAAATGGATTTCAATCATCCCCTGGCCGGTGAGGCGTTGCATTTTAAGGGTACGGTGGTTGAAGTGCGCGCTGCCAGTGCTGAAGAGCTGGATCATGGCCATGTGCATGGTCCGGGTGGACATCACCACTGATTTTTAAAAGTTCATCTGTGCCTGTATGCGCAGGAGTTGGCCTTTTTGTCTGTAATCTTGTAAAGCATAATCCTCAAAACGGCGGTCTGAGATGGTGTACATCAATACCAGTTCGAAATTCTTACTGGGTTGCCACTCTGCGCCTACTTCAAACTCCTTTACACGATAGCTCCTTGCATCAATTTCATGCTTTTTCCCACCGTCATATGCATGATAACGGACAAATGGGATAAGTGTTTGATGTTTTCCTTTCATCATGTATGATAATGTTACATAACCGCCTTTAAGCCTTCGGTTTTCAACAGAATCAGTAATTTTGTTGAATTCTGGTCCCGTTCCCACATTGTATTCTGCTGCTATTCCAAAAGGTTTAGGGTACATGATAAATGATGCAGCTGTGCGCTGATCTAAGTATTCGTTACTGGCTACTTTTTTTGTTTTTGAATTTGTAGATAGCAGCACGAATTTACCTGTATATGCTTGAATGCCTGGCTCAATTATCTGATTGCCTATACTGAAGGGATAGGATAATCGTCCAACAAGGTGAGGGCTATTATTTCTTTCAGTTTGGTTAGCTGTTTGACCGTTATAAGCTCCAAAAGCAAATACGCCGTAATCGCCTGAGCCTTTGTAGCCGTCACGAACCAGATCTGAAAATACTTTGCGGGTTTTTGTTGGTGCCCAGTAGAAAAACGCCCCAAGGTCACGTTCGTTGGAAACAGCGCTGTTCAATGCATCATTACGATCCAGCGGAAGACGATTCTGGCTGGATTGCATGTTTTCAAAGCCATACGGAACTTTGCTTTGCCCTATTCTAAGTCTGAACTCATTCTCTTTGTCAAATCCAACATCAAAATAAGCATCACGCAATTGAGCCACGTGGCCAGTTGTTCCGGCAGAAGAGGCAAAATCGGGCTGAACATAAAAATATACCTGTTTGGATAGTTGTCCGAAGAAAATGATTCGCATCCGCCTGATGAAAAAGCCGCCGTCTTTGCCCCATGAGCGATCACACTGTTCGCATTTTAACTGGCCATTGGTTTCCAGCAGACGGTTGTAACGAACCTGCATGTATCCGCGGATACTTACCTTATCTGCCCAGTTGACGGTTTTAGTGGCTGTTTTAAGCAAATTGCCGGTGTCTTTAGATGTTTTGTCTGATTGTGCAGTTACGTTTGCAGTTGCCATCAAACCTGCGGCTATTAAGCAAACATTTATAATATATTTATATAATGTTAACACAACTGCAAAGAAATGTTTGGCAATTGTTATGTAATGTTAAGTAAAAGTTAACATTAAATTATTGATGTGTAAACAAGAGGGTAAAGCAATGCCTGTGTAGGTTTGTATTGCCAAGTTTTACTCATACCTCGGATCTGCCATATATGGCAGCTTTTCCATCTGTGAAACAGCTACACTGTAAACCCCAAAATCGTCCGTGACAATGCCGGTAATTCGGTAAATGCCGCGGCCTTTGAAGGGGAAACGCTTCAGTACATCCGGAAAGTGAAGCGTGTCAAAAAAATGCCCCGATGCATCCAGCCAGGTACCAAAGTTCATTTCCTGCCCTTTGATGGTGCGTGTGGGTTTGATGGTTACCAGGTATCCGAGAATCTGTACTGTCTTTTCCTGCATGCCCGGCAGATGTTTGCTCAGAATGGGTTTTTCGGGCAGGATGCAGGGCGCCAGCAGGTCAAACGGGCTGCATAGCGGAAATCCCAGCAGTTCTGTTTGTTCGTAGGCGTCTTCCAATGTGCTGTGGCTGAGTGTAGGCAATACAAAATCTTTGGGCGTTTCCCTGAAAAGTTTTTCGGTTGCCGCCACCGGTTTTTTGCGGTTTACCAGCCAGTGGGCTTCCCACATCAGTTCCTTGCGGTTTTTGCCGGTGAAGCGCAATGCCCCAATGCGGATGAGAATTTTCAACTGCTCCAGTCCGGGTTCCACGCGCTCTTTAAAGTCAAGCAAACCTATGTAAGGACCGTTTGTGTTTCGCTCGGACACGATGCGTGCTGCCAGTTTTTGTTCGAGTGAAGCCACGTGCACAAATCCGAGGTATACCTTGCTGCCATTTATATTAGTAAGGTAATCGCTGTGGTTGATGCAGGGTGGCTGTATCTCGGCGCCGCACATGCGGGCACCATGCAGGTAAAATTCCGTGCGGTAAAATCCGCCGAAGTTGTTGATGACGCCCACATAAAACTCCAGCGGATGGTATGCCTTCAGATACAAACTCTGGTAGCTTTCCACGGCATAGCTGGCGCTGTGGCCCTTGGCAAAACTGTAGCCGGCAAAACTTTCAATCTGGTGCCACACCTCGGCCGATAACTTTTCAGGATGGCCTTTCTCTTTGCAAAGTGCAAAAAAGCGGTCTTTCACTTTCTGAAACTCTTCTCGGCTGCGAAACTTGCCGCTCATGCCGCGCCGCAGCACATCGCTTTCGGCCAGTCCCAGCCCGGCAAAATGGTGGGCCACTTTTATCACATCTTCCTGATATACCATAATGCCGTAGGTGTCGGGCATAATCTGCTGCAAAACCGGATGGGCCTCTTTTCGTTTATCTGGATTGATGTGCCGCTCAATGAAACTGCGCATCATGCCGCTGCGAGCCACCCCGGGACGAATTACGCTGCTTGCCGCCACCAGGGTAAGGTAGTCGCTGCATTTGAGTTTGCGCAGCAGTTGCCGCATGGCCGGACTCTCCACATAGAAACAGCCCATGGTGTGTCCGCTGCCAATTATCCGCTTTATTTTCTCATCGGCCTTGAAATCCTGTATGCGGTGGATGTCGATGTCTTCGCCTTTGTTTTTCTTCACCAGTACTACGGCATCCTTGATGTGCCCGAGCCCGCGCTGGCTGAGGATGTCGAATTTGGCGAGTCCCAGGTCTTCGGCTTCCAGCATGCTCCATTGCACGGTGGGAAATCCTTTTGGGGGCATGTCCAGCGCGGAGTAGTGGTAAATACTTTTTTCGCTGATGAGTATGCCGCCCGCGTGAATGCTGCGGTAATTGGGCAGTTCGTGCAGGCGCAGCGCATGCCGCATAATTTGCCCGGCCAGCGTGTCGCGCTGCTGTGGCCGCACCGATTTTGACAACGTTGCCCTTTCGCCAATGCCCGGCGAGGCATACACCGCCTTGCCGTCGCGGATTTTGTGGCCTGCCTGTTCTTCCAGCATGGAAGGAGAGAAGTAGGTGGGTTTTTCCATCAGGTGGTCTATTTCTTCCTTGGGCAGCCCGAAAACCTTACCCAGCTCGCGTACCACGGCATTCGACTGAAAGGTATTATAGGTGGCCAGCAGGGCGGTGTGCTCCCGGCCGTGTTTTTTAAAGATGTAATCCGTAACGGCATCGCGGTCCTGCCAACTGAAATCCAGGTCGAAATCGGGTGGCGAAGTGCGGTAGGGATTGATGAACCGCTCGAAGTAAAGGTCCAGGTCTATGGGATCTACGTCTGTAATGCGCAGGCAATAAGCCACCATGCTGTTGGCACCGCTGCCCCGGCCCACGTAGAAAAACCCCTGTTCGCGTGCAAAACGACAAATATCCCAGCTTATGAGGAAGTAGGCGGTAAAGCCCAGTTCGTAGATGAGTTTCATTTCGCTCTCCAACCGCTGTTTGTTGGCATACGTGTATTTGGGGTAGCGGTAGCGCAGTCCGTCCATGGCCAGGTCGGTCATAAGCCGGAAATCCTCGTCGGCATTGCCGGTAAAGGTTTTCTTATTTTGGTTGCCGCCAAAGGTGGGACGAAAAGTGCAGCGCTGCATGAGCTGCAGGGTGTTTTCCACCAGGAAAGGCGCGTCGGCATATTGGTGCAGCCATGCATCAGTGTTTATCCAGCAGTCTTTTGGCTGTCCGGTTTCGCCGGGGGGCAGTTTGCTCAGCAGGCAGTTGTTGGCAATACAGCGCAGCAACCTGTGGCTCTCAAAGTCTTCCGCATGTCGCAAGGTCATGGGTTGCATGGCCAGCACTTTGTGCCGCAGTCTTTGTCGTGAAGAAAGTCGCAGTTTACCCAGTTGTCCGGCACGCACCCCAATCCATTGGTTTGGGCTGAGACTTTCGGGAAAATCTTTTTCCTGCGTGCGTTCGAAAGGGAAAATAAAGTGTACGTTTTGCAGTTCAGGGGGCCAGGGTGGCAGTTTTTTGCCGGCCAGCCGATATTGGGAGAGGAATCGGTTCATTTCTGCAAACCCGGTTTCGTTCTCGGCCAGTGCCACATACAGGCATTTGCCTCCGGTTTCGCCGTCTCTGAAATCGATGCCGGCGCAGGGTTGCAGCTGGGGGTATTGTACGGCTTCGCGAAAAAAATCAGGGATGCCGCTTGCGTTGTTGATGTCGGTAAGGCAAACGGGACAAGGTTTCGGACTTGTTTTGCCCAGAGAGGCAGCCATCTGCAGCAAAAGGTCTTTGGGCGAGAGTATTCCATATCGCAAACTGAAGAATGAATGGCATTGTAAAAACATTTGATAAAAATAATGACAATAAAAAGTCATTAAATATAGCAAAAAAGGATCAAATAATCGCAGGTTTGTGATTAGTTTTGAGCATTGGCATTCTTCATGTTGTTATTGCGCAAAATATGGTATGGTTTTAAAGTGCTTTTTGTATCTTTTCAGCAACCCGGCTTCGCCATTCGCCGTGGCTATCTGCACCGCAAAAGTGTAACCGACTTCATAGACCAAGGCAATACCGATGAGTATCAGAAAGAAGTATATGTATTTGCACGCAGATTATTCGATGAAAAAGAGCTGAGTGGCGTTCTCGATATCGGCTGTGGTTCGGCATTCAAACTGCTGGCAAATTTTGATAATGTGCCCAAAGCAGGTGCGGAACTAAGCACAGACTGGCTAAAACAAAAATACCCAAGCGAGATCTGGTTTGCCTTTTCAGATAAAGAATGGAAGCAATTTCCGGCCCAGCTGATTATTTGTGCGGATGTAATTGAGCATGTGCCGAATCCGGATGCATTTATTGCGGATTTGCTGGAGCAGGCGCACGCCAAGTATTTTGTTTTCAGCACACCCGACAGAAACCTGGATACCTCGCCATGGATATTTGGCCCGCCCAACAACGAGTCGCATTACCGGGAATGGACGTTTGAGGAGTTCGCATCCTATATATCAAGGCACTTTCAAATCGTTCACCATACCATCAGCAAACGAGAACAAAGAACCCAGATGCTTGTGGCGGAGCGCAAATAACAACGGTGAATTTTGGTATTCGCAGAGGGATATTGTAACATTGAAGCCAAAATGAGCAAAGCACTGACATTTATCACATTTATAATAGGGTTTTCGGCCATTCATCTGACAGCGCAGCCTTATGCCGTAGGCCATACAACGCTCTCGCTCACAGATGCATCCCGCAGCAACCGAAGTGTACCAGTAGAAGTGTATTATCCGGCTGCCACGGCTGGTGACAATGTTCCCGTTACCGGAAACAAAAAATTCCCGGTTATTTCATTTGGGCATGGGTTTGTCATGACCTGGGATGCCTATAAAAACGTGTGGAATGCCCTGGTTCCCGGAGGAATCATTGTCGCGTTTCCCAAAACGGAAGGTTCCGCTTCGCCCTCTCACGGCGAATTTGGAAAAGACCTGGCCTTTGTTATTGCAGCCATGGATTTGCAGGGAAAAAACGCAACGTCCATTTTCTACAACAAAGTAGATACCATGAACTGTGTGATGGGACACAGCATGGGCGGGGGAGCGGCGTTTATTGCCACATCGGTTTCATCGCAGATAAAATGTATAGCAACCTTGGCCGCAGCAGAAACGAATCCGTCAGCCATAAAAGCGGCATCTACACTTAAGATCCCATCGCTGGTCGTAGCGGGCGGTAACGATTGTGTAACGCCACCATCTGCCTATCAGATTCCCATGTACGATTCCCTGAAAAGTGCCTGCAAAGCATATGTGAGTATCAACGGTGCTAGTCATTGTCAAATGGGAGAAGATAATTTTTTATGCAATTTTGGCGAAGCTACCTGCAATCCCAAACCCACCATTTCACGTGCAGTTCAGCATCAAACGCAGTTTCGGTTTTTGATTCCATGGTTGCGGTTTCATTTGTTGAATGATTGTCGCTCCGGACAAACCTTCGATTCGCTGGCCGCCAAGGATGTGGCGGTTTCCGTGCGCAAGACATGCGAACTTTGCCCTGTAAACCAAGCAACCCGCATATCTTCGTTTACTGTTTCGACTTTCCCTATACCTGCGGACGATATTCTTAATCTATCGGTGGCAAAGGCTGCCATTATGGGGTGTGATTTGCTATCAGCGGCAGGTAAATATTTGTACCACTGGGATTTTACAGTTCCTGTAACCCAAAGCACAACGCTGGATTTGCCGCAAGGCTTAACCCCCGGAATTTACCTGCTGCACATCAATGGCAGTGGGGGAGACCTTGTAATGCGGATTGTGAAGCGCTGATTACTTCTTTTCGTAAACCTTGTCCTTATCGGTTTTTACTACCTTATCGCCGTCATACAGCGTTTTGGCAATGGCGATGCCGGGGGCGGAAACCACTTCATCACCGGGTTTCAGGCCTTCGGTAATTTCAAAATAGTCCAAATCCTGCAAGCCGGTTTTTACCTTCACCGATTTCAAAACGCCGTTGTTGTACAGCAATACCCATGTGCCTTTGTCTTCTTTCTCGGGTTCCTCGGTCTGTGTCTTACCATTTTTACCACCCGTATCTGATTTTTTCGCAGGATTGCGGGTAGTTACAGCTGAAATGGGTACACAAAGGGCGTTGTTTTTAGAAACTGTTTTTATATCAACAGTAGCGGTCATGCCCGGTCTAAAAGGCTGATTTCTGCCCATTCCCAGGTCAGCATAGCTTTCTGCCAGAATGCGCACCTTCACCACAAAATTGGTAACCTGATCGGTCAATAACTGCGCACTATTGAATTTAGCACTGTTGGCAATCTGGGTTACCAAGCCTTTAAAAACCCTATCGGGATAGGCATCCACTTTTATGTCCGCGCTATCGCCGTTTTTAATCCGCACGATATCATTCTCATTTACATTCACCTCTACTTCCATCACATTCAAATTGCTGATGCGCATGATTTCGGTGCCTGCCATCTGCGCTGTTCCTACCACGCGTTCGCCTTTTTCGCTGTTCATTTGGGTAACAATACCGCTGGCAGGGGCAAATATGGAAGTTCTGCCCAGGTTTCTTCTGCCCTCTTCAAGTCTGGCAGCAGCACTGGCAGTGGTGTATTTTGCCGCAAGGGCATTCTTTTCGGCAGAAATGGCATCGGCCTTGGCAACTTCATATTGCACACGGGCCTGGTCCCATTCCTGTTCGCTAATTACCTTTTGTTCATGCAACTGTTTTTGTCTTCTGTAATTGGCCTCTGCCTGAATCAAGGAAGCCGCGGCTCTGGCTTTCTGGGCTTCGCTTCCGGCCATACCTGCGCGGGCATTATCGAGGTTGGCGCTCAGCTGGCTGATGGTAGTTTCATACAATTCAGGGTTGATGCGCAACAACAGCTGACCTTGCCTTACACTGTCGCCTTCCAGCACGGCCATTTCAATAATCTCACCACTTACATCGGCGCTTATTTTCACTTCGCTTTCAGGCTGGATTTTTCCACTCACACTCACTATTTCAGTGATGGTGCGGGTTATTACCTTGTCGGTGCTTACCCGTGTTTCAGCCTTTCCACCACGGAAAATGGCTATCAGCAACAGCAGCAGCACAACAGAACCTATGGAAATCCAAACGATTTTTTTCTTTTTCATTTTACAGTGTTAAAGGTTTGCCCAGGTAAAAATCCAGTACCATTTTTCTAAACATATACTCATACCGAACCGAAGTGAGGTTATTTCTGGCTGTGGTTTCATTGGTTTGTGCTAATTGCAACTCAAATGCATTGGCTTGTCCGGCTTCGAAACGTTTATTTACAAAATCCATGTTTCTTTTTTGCGCCTCAATAGCCCTGATGGCTG
Organism: Sphingomonadales bacterium; assembly: GCA_016872175.1. Lineage (GTDB taxonomy): Bacteria > Bacteroidota > Bacteroidia > NS11-12g > UBA955 > RGEC01. The sequence goes on from VHBA01000022.1 coordinate 17,619, forward strand.
ACTGATAGCGTTCCATGGCCGATGAGAAATTATTGTATGCCGAAACCACCTCTGTGTAAAGGTTTTGAACCGCCCTTTCCGCACTCAGCTTTGCCCTAACTTCGTCAAGGCTGGCACGCTGCGCGGTATTGCGGGCCTGCAGTTTGCCATATACAGGTACAGAAAGGTTAAATCCAAGCGATTGGCCAAAGTTGTCTTTTACCTGCTTGCTGAAATCAATGGTTTGCAGCGTGTATTGAATGCTGGGCGCTTCCACAATATCGTTGGTTCCCTGCACACGGCCAATGGGCTCAAAGCCTGAAAAGGTGATTCCTGAAATTGATTTCGCATTGCTAGAATATACGGTGCTTAGATTGCCGCCAACCGACAAAACCGGCAGCATGCCGCCCCTTGCAGCTTTGCGGGCATAAATGGCTGCTTTGTGCCTGAATACAGCCGCTTGCAAATCCGGCCTTCTTTTCATGGCGCTATCGAAAAGATCTTGCTGGCTTGTCGGATAAGTTTCAGGCTTGTATAGGCTTATTTCAGGACGCAGTATATCGAATGCGTTTTCGGCAGGCAGTCTCAGCAACATTTTCAGGTTGGTAAGCGCCAGTATTTCCTGATTTGTGGCATTAGTCAATGATGTCTGGTCGTTTGCTTTCTGGGCTTCCAGGTTCAGCACCTGACCTTCATTGACTACGCCGGCAACAAACAGTTTGCGGGACCTTTGAAGTTGTAAATCGGTGTTTTTTAAGGTCTCTTCCGCACTGGCCTTGAGTTCTTTAGCCTGAATAATCTGCAGAAACAGATTGGCCACGTTCAAAGCCGTGTTTTGTTCCATGTTTCTCAAATCGCTTTCACCGGCAAGCCAGAGGTATTTGCTTTGGTGAATGCTGTTGCGGATTTGGCCACCTGCGTAGAGAAGCACGCTGCTTTGCAGTTGCAGGTTGTTGCTGCTTACGGTGGTTTGAACAAACTGGTTGGTAAAACGGTCAATACTTCTGCCTGACTGGAAAAACTGACCTGCATTTACGTTTGCATCCGGAGTGGCTGCAGCTATGCTGTTTCTCCAGTTTTGCTGAGCCTGTTGGGCTGAAACACCGGCAAGTTGTACGTCGATATTGCTTTTGAGGGCTTGTTCAATGCACTGTTCGAGGGTCCAAGTGCCGGTTTGGGCAGAAAGTACCCCAGGCATTAAAAATCCCAGCATCAGGGTTATGGCAGACCGCATACCGCAAAAATACTGATATCTCCGCGACATAGCTATGTTTTAGGCCATATTATCGTGGAACGGGTGCAATCGGTGGATAAATTATGTATAAATATGAATTTTTGGGCTAAAAAATTTACACAAAAGCCGTAGTTTTGTAGTGCATCTGGTTCTCTAGTAACAAACATTTGTTGCAGGAGATGAAAAGGGAACTCCGGTGAAAAACCGGGACTGTACCCGCAGCTGTAACCCCGGCCCGCAAGGGCTTCGGCATTCTTAGCCACTGTTGATGATACCAATGGGAAGGCGCCGAAACAAACAGGGGAAGTCAGAAGACCTGCCAGGCGCAAAACAAAGAGCTTGCTTTCGGGAAGAAAAGCGCACTGAATTGGGGAAACCCGGTCTATTGCATTTTTCACGTCAAAGGCGGCATTGTAAACATGACAGGCATCGTATGCTGCATATCGCTTCTGCTGTCCGCGCCCGATACATTTCCGGCTGCCGATACCATTTTTATTCATGAGAAACGCCAGCAACTGGCCTCCGTTGGGAAAAATGTGCTGCATTTCGAGCCGGGTAGCGGCAACCTGCTCAGTCAGGATTTGGCTTCTGCCGGACTCAGCATCCGTCAATACGGGCCTTCCGGTATTGGCACCCTCAGCCGCCGCGGAGCCGATCCTTCACAGTTGCAAATATTGTGGAACGGCATTGTACTCAACAATCCCATGCTGGGAATGACAGATCTGGGTTTGCTGCAGAATGATGCGCAATCCCGCATCGCGCTTACTGAAGGTAGCAGCGGCTCTTTTTACGGCAGCGGCAGTGTGGGAGGAACCTTGTCTATGCAGCATGTGCAGCCCGAAAAAATAGGGGAATCGCTTGCATCATCGTTTACTGCCGGCAGCTTTGGCCGAATACAGGCAAACGCAGATTGCCGGATTAAAAGTAGCAAAAGCTTCTTCATTTGGGACAATCAGTGGCTCAATGTGAAAAACAATTTTCCCTATAAAATTGAAAATACATCCAATGCCAATATGCAATATGCTGAACGTGAGCAGAACAAAAGCCGCATTTCTTCCGGTTTGCATTATAGAAAATGGGATGTAGCCCTTCATTCCGAATGGCAAAAAGGAGAACGCGGTTTGGGAACATCCGCCGGTGGTACTAGCTCGCTGGGCTGGCAGGCCGATGAAAATAAGCGAATAGCGCTGCTTGCCAATTACCAGTCTTCCAAAGTAAAATGGGTACAAAGGCTCGGTTTTATTCAGGATAATTTTGTTTTTCAGCCATTGGCAAACCAATACAAAGACAGCAGCCGTTCCCAGAGCCTTCAGTACCAGCAGGAATGGCATTTTACAGTTGGTGGCTGGAATGTTATTGTGGGAGCTGATTTGTGGCAGGTGTCAGGAAAAACGCGGGCATACACTAAACAGGCGCAACAATTATTTCCCGCGCAGTTTCTCTCGTTGTTCAAACAAAACAAAAAATACCGCATAGCGGCCAGCAGCCGTTGGGAGTGGCACGAGCAGATTTTAGTAAATGCTGTTTCGGGGGAATATGCGCTGGGTAAGGTTATTAACTTTAAAAGCTTTGTCAGCAATAGTTTTAGGCGGCCAACGCTGAACGATCAATACTGGAGCTTGGGCGGGAATGCAAACATAAAGCCGGAAAGAGGCGGCAACGCAGAAGCCGGACTTGCGGCCAAATGGATGCAAGGCAATGTGAAGGCAGATATTGCTGCAACTTTGTGGGCGCGTTACCTCAACAATCCCATCGTATGGCTGCCGGAAAATAATATCTGGACGGCTTCCAATATGCAGCGTGGTGATTATTACGGAACCCAGTTTTCTGCTGTTCTTTCCGGCTTGATTGGCCAAACCCAATGGCAATGTCATACTACTGCTGAATGGTGCCGGGCAGAAATGTTGAAAAACGATGTGCAATTCAGGGCACTGTTTGTACCTGCTTTTTCGGGTGCATGTTTCTTGAAGTTGCAGCGAAACAAGTGGTTTATGAATACCGGCTGCAACTGGCAGACTATGCGCTATACAAGCACAGATAATTTGTCGTCATTGCCCGGCTACACGCTGTTTTCAGTCCAAACAGGAAAGGAGCTGCGTTTCAAACAACACAATCTTTCATTGTCAGCAGGTGCGGACAATATTTTTAACCGAAGCTATGAAGTAATGCCTGGAAGGCCTATGCCCCTGAGCAGTTTCTGGCTGAAAGCAATGATTCAAATAAACAATTACAAAAATAAACCATGAAACATTTACAAAAATTAGCATTCATTATGCTAATAATCTCGACTTCAGCGCTACATGCGCAAATTTCCGAAGGCTTTGAAAAAATAACCCTCGACTCAGGCAAAATACTTAATGGGAGTGAAGGAACAGTGATGCATTCTTTTGCCACAGGCGAATTGAATTTTCCTGTAAGCTGGGATACAACTTATAAATACTGGGCAAGCGGCTGGGCTTTATCCAAAATCATCTACAATAAAGTAGAACCTTCCAATTATGCCGAACATTTATATGCTTCTGCTGCGGGTTATGGTGTTGAAAATGGCAAAGGCAAAACCTTTATGGTGGGGCAGAGCGGTAGTTTTTTCAATATTAAAAGAAAAATTACCAGTGATTACCCGATAAGAGGTTTCTATGTGAGCAATTCTACTTACGCCTACAACAGTATGATGTTTGGTGACTTTGTAGCCAAAAAATTTGGCGGTAAATCAGGTAAGGATGCCGATTCATTCGTGCTTATCATCCGTTGCTACAAGAAAAATAAGCCTGTTGACAGCCAGCGTGTGGTTTTAGCAGATTTTCGTTTTGCAGATTCTACCAAAGACTACATCCTCAACCAATGGGAGTTTGTAGCAATAAAAGACGCTTACACAGATAGCGTTTCATTTGATTTGATAAGTTCAGATAACGGGCAGTTTGGTATGAATACACCTGCTTTTTTTACACTGGATGGTGTTGAGTTTTACGGATTGAGTTCTGTGAAAAAATCACAGCCACAGTGCAATATTTATCCCATTCCTGCTAATAATATTTTGAATATCAATGCAGAATTTTCGATGGTTTCCTTGAAAATTATGGATTATTCGGGGCGTTTGAAATCGGTGGGTGTTGTGAATGATAAAAACGGCAGTGTTGAAGTAAGCCAATTGCCACAAGGCTATTACATCGTGCAGGTTCAAACCACAGGAGGTCTCCTTTCACGCACCATTCAGATAGTTAGATAATGCGTTTATTATCGGCAGTTTTGTTGGTTACAGTTTCTCTTTTCGCTTGTCGAAAAGAGAAACCTCTGCCTGCAGCCGTTGATGCCGGTTCCAATACCGTGCTGGTTTTAAATGAAGGCAATTACATGTGGGCCAATGCCTCGCTGGATTTGTTTAACATAGATTCCGGTACGCTGCGTTCTGATGTTTTTAAAACCATAAACCAAAAGCCGCTGGGAGATGTGCTGCAAAGTGGCAGTATCATTAATGGAGATGTATGGTTAGTTGTAAATAATTCAGGCAAAATTTTGGTGCTGGACAGCCAAACGCTGAAAGAAAAATATAGCATTACAGGTCTGGGTTCCCCAAGGTATGCGGTCAAAGCCGGAAGCCATATTTGGGTTTCAGATTTGTATTCAAGGAAAATACAGGTTCGGGATGCGACAGGTAAGCAGCTTTTCAAACAAATACATACTGGTGCCTGGACCGAACAAATGGTCTTCAGCGGCAGCCACGTGTGGGTGGCCTGCTATGATGGCTGGCTAAGGAAATATCATGCTGCTGATTTCAATATAATTGACAGCTGCTATGTGGGAAAAGGCCTTCGCTGGATTGTCTCGGATAAAAAGAATAATATTTGGGCGCTGGCATCCGATAATGACAGTGCTTACAGCCGACTTCAGCAATGGACACCAGATGGCAAAAGGCTGAAGAGCTTTACCATGCCGTTATCCGGTTATGCTTCATCACTTTGCATGAATCCGGGAAAAGACAGTCTTTATTACCTGGCAAACGGTGTATACAGCTTATCAATTGAAGATGTGCAACTGCCTGTAAAGCCTGTATTTACTATAACCGGAGCCAATTTATATAATATTGCCTGTCATCCACGTAAAAATGTACTTTTCATCTCCGATGCTGCCGATTATGTGTCAAGGGGAAAGATTTATATCGTTGGATCCGCAGGAAATGAAATTGGATCACTCACAGCAGGTATCATTCCTTCAGGTTTTGTGTTTTATTGAACAAACCGCATAGTCGGCCCGAAATATGTAACTTTGAAGCGATATCCAAACCGGATATTTAACAGAGAACATGGCAGTGAAAAGAACCCTGGTAAAACGCATTGACCTACTGGTGCTCAGATCCTATATCGGGCCCTTTTTGGCAACGTTTGTCCTGAGCATGTTTCTGTTTTTAATGCAGTTCTTGTGGAAATACATTGATGAGCTGGTGGGAAAGGGAATTGAGCCACTGATTCTCATGAAACTCATTTTCTATTCACTGGCCGATTTGGTTCCCATGGCTTTGCCGCTTACCGTAATGGTAGCCGGTTTGATGACATTTGGCAACCTTAGTGAAAGTTTTGAACTGGTCGCCCTCAAAGCCAATGGAATTTCATTGTTCAGAATCCTGCGCCCCGCGTTTCTGCTGATGCTGGGCCTTGCAATGGTCAATTTCTTTTTTATGAATATCGTAATCCCCAAGGCTAATCTCGAAGCAAAGGCTTTACTCTGGGATTTGAGGCAGAAAAAACCGGCATTTAATATTCAGGAAGGTGTGTTCTATCAGCAAATTGAGGGTTTTTCCATTCGCATCGGTAAAAAACTCGCCGACAATGAGAGCGTAGAGAATGTGCTCATTTATGAATACAAAGGCGATGAAAGCAAGCGGCTTAACGTTATTAGAGCTGAAAAGGGAAGTATGGTGCTTTCACCGGATAAAAGAACATTGTTCTTTACCTTGTTCAACGGTGTGCGCTATGATGAAATGACCAAGAATCCTGATTATTCGCGCACAGCGCCCTTCAACCAGATGCGGTTCGAGAAACAAAAGATGATTATTGATCTCAGCAGCCTTGATTTAAAATTTACGGAGCGCGACGCCTACAAAGGCGATTACAGGCTCATGAATATAAGAGAGCTGGGTTGTGAGCTTGATACAGCAGAACAGAAGATTCAAAAGCAAAAAAATGAGAATGCAGGTTTTCTGGCCAGATACATTCATCTTCCGGGGATATTTGGAAATAAATCAAGACCGGAATTAAATAAAAGCAGACCTTCTAAAGTTCGCCTTATCATGCCGCGGAATCAAGAAAAACCTGCAGGCAAGCAGGGTGATATAATTGCCGCTTCCATTAATAATGCCAGGGGATTCAAAGGCACACTAGACGGCCTTATTACAGGCTTAAAATATGAGGAAGAACAGCTTGCTCCTTACAAAGTGGAGTGGCATAAAAAGTTTACATTATCCGTATTGCTAATTATGCTATTTCTCATTTCAGCACCACTGGGAGCCATTATTCGCAAGGGAGGAATAGGTATGCCGCTGGTAATTAGTGTTTTGTTGTTTGTACTTTTCTATGCCATAAACCTGGTTGGTGAGAAAATAGGGAAGGAGGGCTTATTGCCAATATGGGGCGGTATGTGGATGAGCAGTCTCATATTGTTTCCGATAGGTATTTATATAACCATTAAAGCCGCTTCTGACAGTGCCATACTGAGCCTTGAAGCATATCAGAAATTCTTTAATCGACTATTTTGGGTAATACCTAAGAACGAAAACGGCGAATTGGATAATACGGCTAAAAAACAATTGAGACTGCTGGTATTCCTCAAAAGAAACAAGTCATGAAAATTCTTGTGGTGGGCAGTAGAATTCCCTGGCCATTATGCGATGGAGGTGCCATTGCAACCTATCAGCTATTGAAAGAACTGTCAGCGCTGGGCGCTGAGGTGGTTTATTTTAGTTTTAATACAACAAAGCATTTTGTTGATCAAAAAACGATTGAAAAACAATTTTCATTTTGCCGGGTAATTACTGCACCCCTTAATGCCAACCCAACAGTAATGGGTGCTCTAAAAGCACTTTTTACAGGCAGAAATTATAATATTTCCCGGTTTGATGATGATGATGCCAAGAAGCAGCTTTCAGTTTTGCTCAATAACGAAAAGTTCGACCTGGTTCAGCTGGAAGGTTTGTATGCCAGCCCGTTCCTGAACACCATTAGACAAGCAGGTTTGACGGTATCGCTTAGGCAACACAATGCCGAATTTCAAATTTGGAATCGCCTGGCAGATACAACACTAAATCCCCTGAAAAAACTATATTTCAGGTTGCTATCCACTCAGCTTAAACAATACGAAACAGCGGTGTTGAATAACGTGGATGCTATTATCCCCATCACCAACACGGATATGGATCTGTTTGCGAAGCTTGCACCCGGTAAGCCTATGTTTCTTCTGCCTGTTGGACAAATCAATCAGCCTGCAACCCAAAAAGAACTTAAAGCCAATACTTTTTTTCACCTGGGAAGCATGGAGTGGATGCCCAATGTGGAGGCAGTGAAGTGGCTCGTAAAAGAAGTTTGGCCTCGGGTGATGAAAAAACAGCCGAAAGCATCGCTGCACCTGGCCGGAAAAGGTATGCAGAAAAACGATGAGCGCTTTTTGGGAGGAGGAATCGTAGTGCATGGCGAAATTGAAAATGCACAGGACTTTATGCAACTCCACGGAGTAATGCTGGTGCCCGTATTTGCCGCAGGAGGTATTCGGGTGAAAATGCTGGAGGCTTTCGCTGGGGGAATACCGGTTATCAGCACAACTCTTGGCGTTCAGGGAATTCCGGCTTTACATGAGCGTCAATTGCTTATTGCCGATACCCCTGAAGCATTCGCTGCAGCCATGCTGCGTTTGCAGTCTGAACCTGTTTTGGGTAAAGAACTGTTGCTAAATGCCCAAAATCTTATTGCAGAGCACTTCGAAGCCCGTGCACTGATAAAGGGTTTGATGTCATTTTATGAGGACTTCAAATGCATAAAATAAAGTTACACAATTTTAACGAAATTTGCAAATGAAAGTGCGTTACCTTATAATTTTTACCTTAACACTTGGCCTTTTTGCCTGCGGTGGCAATAAAGAATCCGGCGAAGTAATTGATGAAGCGCTGGTAAAACAGGCTGACTCTGTAGAAGCCACGGTGAAAGCTGTTTGCAGCTCCTGTCATATGTGGGTTCCGCCCGATAAGCTGGATAAATATACCTGGAAAGATAAAGTGCTACCGGTAATGGCGGCTAAAATGGGTATTTATGAGCTTGACGGTATCACGTTTTACAGTGAAAAAAATGATCCCCAAGTTCCTTCGGGTATTTACCCTGAAAAGCCCACCATAGAGCCGGCTCTGATGCGTAAAATATTTAACTATTTTAATGTTAAAGCCCCGGAAACCCTGCCTGCTCAACAGCGTAGCCTGCCAATTGGAGAAGAAACCCGGCTGTTTGATGCAATGATACCTTCTGTGCAGCAAAATGGACCTCCTATCGCAACTTTTGTAAAAGTATTGTCGGAAAAACAACAGATAATGGCAGGTATATCAGGTGCCTCCAATCAGTTGGTGGTGTTGAATAAAGATCTGTCTGCCAAATGGATTTTAGATGTTCCAAGCGCCCCGGTGTGGTGCGATGTCTCCCGGGCTGATCAGTGGCTGCTGACCTGCATGGGCTCAGTATTTCCCAATAATGACAGGTCTGGACAATTGCTTGGTATAAATCCTGCTTCGCAAAAGGCCGGTACACCTTTAATTGATAAACTGGCCCGCCCAGTGCAGGCGCATCGCTCTGGCAATGATTATCTGGTGAATAATTTTGGTCATCTGGCGGGTGATTTGTCAATCTACAATGCAAATGGCTCAGTATCAAAAGTGCTCCGCAAGGAACCGGGCTGTATTCGTTCGCTGCTTTTTGATTGGAACAAAGATGGTATGAAGGATGTGTTGGCCATGTTTGCGCAGGGTGTAGAAGGAATTTATCTCTATACCAATAAAGGAAGCGGGAATTATGTAGAGAAGCGTCTGATGCAGTTTATGCCGGTAAACGGTTCTTCATGGTTTGAAATAGAGGATGTAAATAAAGACGGTCATCCCGATATTATTTATGCCTGCGGTGATAATGCAGACTATTCCGTAATTCTTAAACCTTATCATGGAATTTATATATACCTGAATGATGGGGCTGATAATTTTAAACAATCCTGGTTTTATCCCATCAATGGTGCATACCGATTCATGCTCAGGGATTTTGACAAAGACGGAGATATGGATATGGTGAGTATTTCATTCTTTGCTGATTACCTGCAACAACCAGAAGAGGCGCTATTGTATTTTGAAAATACAGGAAATCTCAATTTTAAACCCTCAAGAATCAAAGGATATAATATTGGCAGATGGCTTACCATGGATGCCGGTGACGTTGATGGTGACGGAGACGATGATGTAGTGTTGGGTAATTTTAGCCAGGGCCCTCAAAGTTTTATGAGTACCGATGATGCATCTCGTTTTGCCAATGGCAAACCCCTTATTATGCTGGTAAACAGAACCAAATAAACCATGAAGAAAATAATTCTCATTCTGCTTTTTTTAATCATGCTTGGATTTGCCGCAGTGCAATACAACGATCCCGATGCCTGGTTTTGGATTGCGGTTTATCTTGTTTATGCCATGGTGATATTTTCTGCTATTATTAGGCCGCTCAATACCATTTGGTATCTTGTTGCTATGATTGTTCCATTGATTTTTGCCTACTTTCAGTGGCCGGAAAGTTGGGAAGGTATAGGAGAAACCATGATGAACGAAAATACGGAGCGCGCGCGGGAAAGCCTCGGGCTTATTATCTGCGCCTTGTCATCCTGGTTATCTGTCAAGTTGAAATCTGAATAATCTTTCGTATATTTGTTGAAACAAACATTGAAGCTGCTGTTTCAATATATCAGGCCACAATCAGGAACGGTTTTGCTGGCGCTTTTCTTGGCATCCATCTCTCAGGTCTTTTCCATGCTGGATCCCTGGGTGGGCAGAAATATCATTGATCAGTATTTACTGAAACATACCGGCTACACCCAGTCAGATTTTGCCTACGGTGTAATGGGGTGGCTGCTTTTGGGGATTTCATTTGCTATGGTGAGCCGCATAGCCAAAAACCTGCAGGATTATTTTATCAATGTGGCTATGCAACAGGTTGGTGCAGGTCTGTTTATGGACGGCATCAGGCATACTATGGAATTGCCTTTTGAAGTATTTGAAGACCGCCGTAGCGGAGAAACCTTAAATGTTTTACAGAAGGTGCGCACCGATACAGAGAAACTGATGACCATGGCGGTAGGACTTCTGTATGCAAGTGTAGTGGGCGTTTGTGTTGTTTTTGTGGCAAGTTTTATGGTTCACTGGCTTATTGCTCCCGCATTTTTATTTGCCATGCTGGTTGTGGGTGTTTCCAGTTCTTTCCTCAGTAAAAAGATTAAATCTGTTCAAAGGAATATTGTAGCTGAAACCGGCGCACTGGCGGGCACTACCACAGAAAGCCTTAGAAATATTGAGCTTGTAAAAAGTCTGGGTCTGATTGGTCAGGAGATTCGCCGAATTCGGATAAATACACTGAAAATTCTGGGATTAGAGCTTATTAAAGTAAAAAAAATCAGAACACTGGGGTTTGTGCAGGGCACAACCGTGAACCTGATGCGTAACTTACTGCTGCTGTTCCTTAGCTGGATGGTTTTTACGGGGAGAATAACCCCGGGCATGTATATACAGTTTTTATTCTACACGTTTTTCATTTTCAATCCGTTGCAGGAACTGGGGACATTTATTCAAACATGGCGTGAGGCCCAGGTAAGCCTGGGGCGCTACCAGGAATTACTGAATACGCCCACAGAGCCGGAGCCGGCCAATCCAAGGTTGCCGGGCAATATCGAGAAAGTAGCATTTGAGCAAGTTTCATTTCGCCACCGTTCTTCTTCTAGGCTGGCGCTGGATAACATAAATATTACCCTTAAAAAGGGAGAAACCATCGCGGTGGTTGGTCCCAGTGGCAGCGGCAAAAGTACGCTGGTAAAACTGCTGGTGGGTTTATACAAACCCGAAAGTGGGCAGCTGCAATATAATAACATACCTGCAAACCAAATTCCTTTGGCAGATCTTCGTCTAAAACTGGGCGTAGTGAGCCAGGAAAGTCAGTTGTTTAGCGGTACACTGAGGGAAAACCTACAATTTGTAAATCCCGATGCCACGGATGAAGAAATGCAGCAGGCATTGAAAAAATCGGCAGCGCAAAATTTATTGCAACGTTGTGAAAACGGGCTTGACACTACCATAGGCGAGAGTGGTATCAAGGTTTCAGGCGGTGAGAAACAGCGTATTTCCATTGCCAGAGCGCTGCTGAGAAATCCGGATGTAATGGTGTTTGATGAGGCTACCAGTGCACTGGATAGTTTGACAGAAAAAGAAATAACAAAAACCATCCGCGAAATAAGCAGCCAGAAAGATAGAATCAATGTGATGATTGCCCACCGGCTAAGCACGATCATGCATGCAGATTGTATCTATGTGCTCGAAAAGGGCCTGATTACTGAACAGGGTACCCACGAAGAACTTTTGGCATCAAAAGGCCTTTACTACGCTATGTGGCGCCAACAAATCGGCGAAGCTGACTAAACGGTTCTCCACATTTTAAAGTGTGGAATTTCACATTCCCAAAATCTTTCACCAACCGGTTCAAAACCATGTTTTGCATAAAATTCAAGCGCATGTTCCTGGGCATGCATGTAGGCATATGTACCTGATTCCAGTCGTTGAAGGCAATTATCGACAAGGGCGGCACCTATGCCTTTACCCCTGTAGGCGGCCAACACGGCAAAACGTTCCAGCTTGGTGCCGTTTTCTGTTTTGCGAATTCTTGCCGTTCCGCATGGAACCCCTCCAAGTTTTGCCAGCAGGTGTGTGCAGGTGTTTTCATACTCGTCATATTCTTCAGCCGGATCTACTTTTTGCTCTATTACAAATACCTGACGGCGTATCTCAAAGGCCTGTTCCATATCCTTTGCGGTTAAAATTGGGGTTACTTCTGTCATTTTGCGTATTTTTGCCGTGAATTTGTACAAAAATACCGCAAAAAGCACTAAACATGGCCAATTCAAATATTATCTCCCTGCTCGGCAATGATGCCGACAACCTACTGAACCACACCTGCAAGGCTATTGCTAAGGAACACTTGCATTTGCCCGGTCCCGATTTTATTGACAGGGTTTTTGCTCAATCCAACCGCAGTCCGCAGGTATTGCGCAGCATACAAAATATTTATAACACAGGTCGCCTTGCCGGTACCGGCTACATGAGCATTTTGCCCGTAGACCAGGGTATTGAGCACAGCGGAGGTGCATCATTTGCACCCAATCCCATTTATTTTGATCCTGAAAACATCATTAAACTGGCTGTAGAGGGCGGTTGCAATGCAGTTGCTTCTACTTTCGGTGTGCTGGCTGCCAATTCACGCAAATACGCGCACAAAATTCCTTTTATTGTGAAAATAAACCACAATGAGATTCTAAGCTACCCAAATAAGTTTGATCAGATTATGTACGGAAGCATTCAGGAAGCCTGGAACCTGGGAGCTACCGCCGTTGGCGCCACCATATATTTTGGTAGTGAAGAAAGTGCCCGCCAGATTCAGGAAGTTTCTACCGCCTTTGAAATGGCCCATGAGCTGGGCATGAGCACCATTCTGTGGTGTTACCTGCGCAACAACGGATTCAAGAAAGATGGTATAGATTACCATGCAGCAGCCGATCTTACCGGACAGGCCAATCACCTAGGTGTGACCATTCAGGCTGATATCATCAAACAAAAATTGCCTACCAACAATGGCGGTTATACTGCCATTAACTTTGGTAAAACCCACCCTAAGGTATACAGTGAATTGACCACCGATCACCCGATTGATTTGTGCCGTTACCAGATAGCCAATTGCTACATGGGCCGCGCTGGTCTGATTAACAGTGGTGGCGAAAGCAAAGGAGCAGGTGATATGGCAGAAGCGGTTAGCACAGCCATTATCAACAAACGTGCCGGAGGAGCCGGTCTTATCAGCGGACGTAAGGCATTCCAAAAGCCCATGGGCGAAGGCGTTTCACTGCTTAATGCCATTCAGGATGTATATCTTGATAACAGCATTACCATTGCTTGATTTTTTTGCGTAAAATTGCCTTCGCATGATCGAATACGAAGAGGACGAATTTTCTACCGAAAGTACCAAATGGTACCAAAGGAGATTATCGGGTATCCTCACCAAAACAAAAGATAAAAAAGCCACACCCGACGGGCTTTGGGAAAAATGTGGAAGGTGCAAGGCCATTGTGCCCAGCAAAGACTGGATGAACAACCATTATGTTTGTCCGCAGTGTGATTTTCACGATCGGATTGGTTCTCATGAGTATTTCGAAATCCTATTTGATAAAGGAAAGTTTACCGAAATCGCCAAAGACCTGACCAGCGGTGATCCTTTGGAATTTACAGATACAGCACCCTACAAAGACCGCATAAAAGTTGCCCGTAAAAAAACGGGACTCAATGACGCGGTTCGCACGGCCACCGGGAAAATCAACGACCAGAAAATTGTAATTTCCTGTATGGATTTTGCCTTTATCGGCGGAAGCATGGGTAGTGTGGTTGGAGAGAAGATAGCGCGTGGGATAGACTATGCGCTGGAGTATAAAATTCCATTTCTGATGATTTCCAAAAGCGGTGGTGCGCGTATGATGGAGGCGGCTTTCAGTCTGATGCAGATGGCCAAAACCAGTGCTAAACTCGCATTGCTGCACAAAGCCGGTGTTCCATACATATCCCTCATGACAAATCCTACCACAGGTGGTGTTACCGCATCTTTTGCCATGCTGGGCGATTTTAACATTGCTGAACCCGAAGCCCTTATTGGTTTTGCAGGCCCACGTGTTATTCGAGAAACCATAGGAAAAGACTTGCCCAAAGGATTCCAGAGTTCTGAGTTTTTGCTCGAGCATGGATTCCTCGATTTTATCGTACCCAGAACCCAGCTGAAAGAAACCCTCAGCAATCTACTGCAGCTGATATGGGATAAAAAAACTAACAAAAAAGAAACAACCTGAATATGAACTTTCCAGAAAACCTTAAGTACACCAAAGATCACGAGTGGATCAGCGTGGAAGGCGATGTAGCCACTGTTGGCATTACTGATTTTGCTCAGTCAGAGCTGGGTGACATTGTGTTTGTAGACATTTCAACCCAAGGTGAAAACCTTGGCCAAAATGATGTGTTCGGCACTGTTGAGGCCGTAAAAACCGTAAGTGACCTGTATATGCCTGTAAGTGGTGAAATTTTGGAGATTAACTCCGGACTTGACAGCGCACCTGAAAGCGTAAACAGCGATGCCTATGGCAGCGGCTGGATGGTGAAGGTTAAGTTCAGTGATGCCTCGCAGGTTGATGCGCTTATGTCTGCTGCCGATTATAAGGCTATGATTGGTGCATAACTTAAATCACCTTAAATAATACTAAAAAACACCCTTTTTAAGGGTGTTTTTTTTAAGAACTTCGTGCTGCCAAAATCTCTCCATAAAAAAATACTCCTGAAGGAGTATTTTTTACTGAGGTCGGAACCGGATTCGAACCGGTGTAGAGGGTTTTGCAGACCCGTGCCTAGCCTCTCGGCCATCCGACCTTTAGAGGTGCAAATATACAGAAAAAAGGCACACTTGTGCAGAAAATCAGATCATATACCCAGACAGATTAAGACTGGTTTTTTAGGAAATCTATTGCCTTTTCTAGATCCTCAGGCGTATCTACTGCAGGGCTCTGCCATTGGGTTTCAGCCACGGCAATATGATATCCATTCTCCAGCCAGCGCAATTGTTCCAGTTTTTCTGTCAATTCTAATATAGAAGGCTTTAGTAGCGTGATTTTATGCAATACGTCTGCCTTGTAGGCATACATGCCAATATGCCTGTAGTAGGGGGGGGTAGAATCGTTTTCTCTGGAAAACGGTATTTGGCTGCGGCTAAAATACAATGCTTTGTCGTGAATGTCGGTAACCACTTTTACCACATTGGGATTCTCTACCTCTGTTGCACTTAATATAGCTTTTTTTAACGTGGCAATCTCAACATCTGGATTCTCAAACATGGAAACAAGCGCCTTGATTTGTTCAGGCCTGATAAAAGGTTCATCGCCCTGTAAATTGACAATGATATCTGCCTCAAAGCCTGATTTTTCAAAGGCTTCCATGCAGCGATCCGTTCCACTTGGATGTTGCGCATTTGTTAGTATGGCCTTTCCAAATATATTCACGTGTGCTTCAATGCGGGCATCATCTGTAGCTACGGCAATACCTGAATTTCCGGAACATGAAGCGGCCACATTCCATACTCTCTGAATCATACTCATTCCTCCCAAATCAGCCAATGGTTTGCCCGGAAACCGGGTGCTGCCATATCTGGCAGGGATGAGAACACAGAATTTCATCAAGCGAAAATAGGCTATTTGTCCGTCTGCAAATTAAGCAGTTTCATCATTTTAAAGTAAATCGCTGTATTTTGATAAACGCCACTAAAAAGCTCTGCTCCGGGCCCGAATGCATAAACAGGCACTGGCTCGGCTGTGTGATGACCCGAACTGAAATGCATCACCGGACGTTTGTTTTTAGCGTCATAGCCATGCAGGGTAAGTCCACCGCATTCGTGGTCTGCTGTAATGACAACAAGGGTGTTTTTATCTTTTTTAGCCCATGCCAGCACTTCTCCGGCGGCATTATCAAAATCAATGGCTTCAGCGATGGTATGCGCGCTGTCATTATTGTGTGCTCCCCAATCAATCTGACTTCCCTCTATCATCAGAAAAAAACCTTTTTTGTTTTTCGATAGTTTTGAAATGGCATGCATAGAACCTGTTTCAAGCGCTGGTCCACGGCTTGGTGCAGGTAAAGGCTCCTTCAGGGTATCAATGAAACAAATCTGCCTTGCTCCCGTATTTTGTTGCATGGCATTGATGCCAATTGAAACACAGTAACCGGCTTTTTTAAGCGCATTGGTATCAAAATAGGGAAGTCCTCCGCCAACCATTATAGTTGCTGCAGGATTTTGGGTAATATCAGCTGCTATCGCCTTGTATTTCTTCCTCGATGGCTGATGGGCATAAAATGAAGCAGGCGTTGCGTGCGGCAATTCACAGGTCACAACAACCCCCGTACTCATGCCATTTTCATATGCCGATTCAGCAATTGTTTTAAGGGTAGTACTGTCAGATCCCATGCCTATAATGCCGTTGTTGGTTTTTTGCCCTGTTGAAAAGGCAGTTGCACCTGCTGCACTATCGGTAATATAGTCATTTAGCGAAGCGGTAATGCTAATGCCTACCGCTTTTGCATAATCAAAGATATTAAGCTGCCCGCCTTTGGCTGTGTAGGCAGCATACAAATGCACCAAACCTGTTCCATCGCCAATCATCAGTATGATGTTTTTAGGTTTTCGCGGTTTTAAATTACCTGCGGCAACGCTGTTGAATACCAAAACGAATGGCAAAACAATTCCCCATAATTTCATACTTCAAATGTATGTTTTAATTGTTTATATCTATGGGTCTATTCATTCATCTGTACGCTTATTTATTTGATATGTTCCCCGTGTTTTTATCTTAAATTTGCAATTACTTTATGAACGGATTTTTTAAAATTCCCTTTCCGGCCAATGAGCCTGTGAATGAATATGCTCCTGGAACCAAAGAGCGTGTTGCACTTAAAATTGCTTTGCAAAATGCCAGAAGTAGGGTAGAGGATATACCTATGTACATAAATGGTTCGGAAATACGTACCGGTAATATTTTTGATATTTACCCGCCCCATGACAGAGCCCACAAAATTGGATTTTATCACCGTGGTAATAAAGACCATGTTCAGCAAGCCATAGATGCGGCTTTGAATGCCAAGGAGTCTTGGGAGAACATGCCATGGGAGCAACGTGCTGCCATTTTTCTAAAGGCTGCCGAATTACTGGCCGGCCCCTACCGTTATGAAATTAATGCTGCTACCATGCTGGCGCAAAGTAAAAATGCCTATCAGGCTGAAATTGATGCTGCATGTGAAATGATTGACTTCCTGCGCTTTAATGTACATTATATGGCAGAGATATACGGTGAACAGCCCACTGCCAACAGCAAAGGAATCTGGAACCGCCTGGAATACCGTCCGCTGGAGGGTTTTGTGTTTGCATTAACCCCCTTCAATTTCACAGCTATTGCAGGTAATTTACCAACCAGCGCAGCCATGATGGGTAATGTGGTGGTATGGAAATCCGCTGATACACAAATCTACAGCGCCAATGTGCTAATGAAAGTGTTTAAAGAAGCGGGTTTGCCTGATGGTGTAATAAATCTGGTATACGTTTCCGGACCCGATGCTGGCGATATTATTTTTAACCATCCTGAGTTTGCCGGTATTCACTTTACCGGTAGTACAGGTGTATTCCGGCACATCTGGAATACCATTGGTCAGAATATTTCTAAATACAAAAGCTATCCCCGCATAGTAGGCGAAACCGGAGGTAAAGATTTTATTCTTGCCCATAATAGTGCAGATGTAGATGTTTTGGTGGCTGCCATTGTTCGCGGAGCATTTGAGTTTCAGGGACAAAAATGTTCGGCAGCTTCAAGGGTTTACATTCCGCAAAGTATCTGGCCTGCTGTAAAGGAAAAACTAGTCAGTGAAATGGCCAGCCTGAAAGTGGGTCCCACCGAAGATTTCAGCAATTTCGTTAATGCAGTTATCGATGAAAAAGCCTTTGATAAAATCAGCGGTTACATTGATCAGGCTATAAAAGATGGGGTAGAAGTTTTGTGGGGTGGAACCTATGATAAATCCAAAGGATTTTTTATACAACCTACCATCCTTATGGCGCCGCGTGCCGATTATACCACCATGTGCGAAGAAATCTTCGGTCCGGTCCTCACCATTTGGATTTATGCCGACAGCGAATGGCCGTCCATTTTCAAAACCGTAGACCAAACCGGAGAATACGCACTTACCGGCGCTGTGATTGGCCAGAATCGCAATGAAATTGCCAAAGCTACACACGCTTTGAGACATGCAGCAGGTAATTTCTATATCAATGATAAACCAACAGGTGCCGTGGTAGGCCAGCAGCCATTTGGCGGTGCCAGAGGCAGTGGCACAAATGACAAGGCCGGCAGTAAAGTAAATTTACTTCGCTGGGTAAATCAGCGTACCATCAAGGAAACATTTGTGCCGCCCAAAGATTATCGCTATTCATTTCTTTCCGAAGAATAATGATTGTAACCAGGAAATATGCATTGGTAACGGCAATTAATGCCTTACTTTTCATTTTTCCTGATAAGCTCTTTTCTCAATGGTATGCAGGGGCAGAATATCGCTTTGGTACAGATAAAAGATCATTGTCGGACCTGGAAATGGCACAAACAGATGTTTCAGGGGCAAAGTCTGTTCCTTACACGCTGGGTGGGTATACTTTTTCTTCCGGCTATACCTATCGTCCTGACAGTATTAATGTAGCTTTCTCAGCCGGAATATCATACCTTAAAAGCAATTCGGGCAATATTCTTTATAATTATCGGCCCATTTATCCAACCTATGCAACCCTAAAACATGATGCATTAACCTTTGATTTAGGTATGTCGTTTGAATTTAAAATAAAAGCAGTTCATGGTTCAAGCGGTTTTGATTTGCTGATGCCTGTTTACATGAGAGGTTTTGAATTGCAGCATACAGAAACCCAATTTGTTTTGATAGAGAAGCGCCGTGAGATAACCTACAATAAGGCTCCAGGTATTAGATTTCATCAGGAATTCTCTGTTTGGTCGCGTGGAAATATGTTGTTTTACACGGGCGTCAGTGCTGGATGGATTTCGGCACTTAGGAAGAGCCGTACCTTGATTTTGGGAGATATGTCAACACCTGTATCTCAGCGTGAAATGCAATATCTTACCGACCGTCAGGTCAATGAAAAAGGGAAAATCAATGATCCTTCACTATCGGGATTTGATACCAGTTTGCCTATGGAAACAAAAACTTATAATGAACCTATATCTTATGTAGCACTGAAAATGGGCCTTGTATATTACCTTAGAAGGAAATGAGAACCTTATACACCATCATTCTTTTAAGTCTTTCCAATGTGTTTATGACCTTTGCCTGGTATGGGCGCCTGAAGTGGAAATCATTTTCAGGTTTGGAGCGGTGGGGACTTGCCGGCGTAATTGTTTTTAGCTGGGGTATAGCTTTTTTTGAATATGTTCTGATGATTCCTGCCAACCGGCTCGGTAGCCGTGAAACCGGCGGATCTATGGATATGTTTCAGTTAAGGCTGCTTCAGGAGGTAATTTCCATGCTAATTTTTACGCTTGTTGTGATGTTCGTATTTAAGGGCGAAGCACTTCACTGGCGCTATGCACTGGCATTTTGCCTCATGATTATTGCCATTTGGCTAGTATTGGGCAAATCTTGATTACAGGCCAATAAAAGGGTTGTTCAGTAATTCTGATAATTTCCCGGATGTGGCGTTTTTATAAGTTTTTCCGCCGTATTCACCAACCCACTGAATTCCTTTCACTGCGTTGCTGATAAAAATTTCATCGGCTGTACTCAGGGAAATCTCCGTAATAGGATTCTCCTGAATCGAGTATCCATAGGCTCCTGCAAGCTGCATCACCACTTTGCGCATAACACCATCCACACAATATTCGCTGAGTGGGGGCGTAGTGATGAATTCTCCGTTAACCGTAAAAATATTGCTCGAAACCGTTTCGGCAATTCTGCCGCTGTCATTGATGATTACACATTCATCCCACTTGTTTTCGGCAGCATGTATCCCGGCCATTACATAGGTGAGGGCACTGTTGGTTTTAATGGTGCTGGTATAATTGGCATTTTTACTCAATTCGCTGAACATGCCCAGCGTAAGTCCTTTTTCATTGAGCGGATAACCCCTGAACTCAGTTGCCTTAACTTCAGTAA
>VHBA01000023.1 GCA_016872175.1 Sphingomonadales bacterium
CGGTCCATGCTTTTCAGCAGTTTTTCATCCCGGCGTATGGCAGCCCAGGCCAGTGCTGAGAGTACTGCACAGGCAAATGGCCAAATACCGTGAATACTGGGATAAGAAGATATATCAGGTGCATCCTGCGACATTTTCAGAAAATCAAAAATCAGAGAACTGAGCAAAACAACAGACATTAATGAAACATAAAGACATATTTTTTTCTGTAACTCGGTTTTCTTGTAAAGAAAAATGGCGTAGACTGACCCTATTCCCATAGATAACAAAATGAAGAAATTAAGTTTATCGTATGGCTGTCCTCCCGGATCTGCCTGGTTGTAATAGTTTTTTGTAATAAAATGCAGCTCCGAACTTATTTTCTCAGCTTTTGTATTAATAAATTTTGCGAAATTGGGATTCAGCAGTAGCATCATGGTTGACAGCAGAAAAACCAACAGCAAATACAGGGATTGAATACGTTGAATCATACTGCGAATATACAGCGTGGCAAGTAGTTTGGAACATAATATTCAGCAGGAAAAGGCAACAATTATGAGGTCGTTTGCGTCTATCTTTAAACAGAAACCTTATTTTTTGAAAATCGAGAAAAACAAAATGCATCAACCCGGATTAGATTGGGTAAAATTCGTATTTTTGAAAGGATATTTTTTCTAATAAAACCATGTATATGAACTCCTTCAGGCGTTTCCTATCAAGCATACTTTTTTGTTTAGGCATATCCCTAACGGCTCAGCACACACCGGTAATCCGTATGAAAACCGGAAATATTGAAATTGGCACTAAGACCGTGGTCCCTGAATCACGAAATAATTTGAATTATTTCACCTCCTTTATCACCTTCTCTGCCATGCCGGGCAATGAACAAAAAGACGCTATCACCAAATCCGGCATAATATTGCTGGAGTATGTGCCTGATTATACCTGGTATGCGGAAATACCATCCAGCATGGCCGGAAAAGACCTTACGTCCTATGGAGTTTTTTGCGTTCAACCCGTTCAAAATTCATGGAAAACAGAAGTTGAAAAATGGCAGAATGGGGGACCGGATTGGGCCCGTATACCTGCTTTTCCTGGGTGGACAGAAGCAGTTATATCGTTGAATGGCAATCATCGCTATCAGGAGGTTAAAACCGAATTTGAAAATCTTGGATTTGTGTGCGGAGAATATTTACCAAACTTTAAAACGCTCCGGGTTCGTTTTCCATTGGAACAATTGCAGCAATTGCTTTCTGTTGAAGGTTTTTACTGGTTAGAACCCATTCCACCTGCTGCAGAAGCACACAATTTCCCCGGAAGGGTCAATCACAGGGCACTGACGCTCAATTTTGGCAGGCCCGGCGGACGTAATCTATGGGGCAAAGGCATTACCATAGGCGAATGGGATGGCGGAGGTGCAGGCACACACATTGATTATAATGACAGGGTGATTCTAAAAAACCCTTATGTAGCAGGATCAAATTCCAACCATGCCACCCACGTTTGCGGAACTATAACCGGTGCGGGTGTTATTGACCCTTATGGCCAGGGCATGGCACCAAAAGCCAACTTATTTAGCTGGGATTTTTATGGCAATATAGCCGCTGAAATGGATACGGCCTGTTACAGAGACAGCATTGTAATGACCAATAACTCCTACGGCTATGGCTCAGACCCGTGCGCAACAAGAGGAACTTACGATGGCGTAAGCCGCAACCTGGATATTTTGGTTACCATGTATCCATACCTAAGCCACCAGTTTAGTTCCGGAAATTCACGGAGTTCAAATTGTGCAACAGGGGGCTATCGAACCATCAACAGTGGTTTCCAGTCAGCCAAAAACATCATCACCGTAGGTGCTTTACAGTTTAATGACGGGAATAGCACCTTTCACAGCTATGGACCCATGCGCGATGGACGTATGAAACCCGATATCTGTGCCATGGGCGTAAATGTTTATTCTACATTGCCCGGAAACACTTACCAAGGTGGCTGGAACGGCACTTCCATGAGCTGCCCGGGGGCCACAGGAACCATTGCTTTGTTGTATGAGCGCTTCAAACAACTCAACAGCAACAAAAAACCATTGAATCACACCCTCAAAGCCATTGTCTGCAACACGGCAGACGATATAGGCAATACAGGCCCCGACTATGCATTTGGCTTTGGCCGAATCAATGCGGTGAGTTCCATGAAGGTAATGGAAGACAAAACCTACAAAGTAGACAGCGTTACCAATGGCAACAGCCGCACAGATACCGTATATGTAAAGCCCGGCACGGCCCGTTTTCAGGTAATGCTGGTATGGGACGATATGTATGCGGTTGCTAGTGCATCGCCCTCCCTCATCAACGATCTTGACCTGGAAGTGCAGGACAGTGCGGGTAATGTTTACTCACCATGGACCCTAAATCCCGCTTGCCACACCTGTCTGCCCATTCGCAAGCGTGACAGCCTGAACAATGCCGAACAGTTTTATTTTGACAATCCCAAATCGGGCAAGTGGGTAATACGCGTTAAAGGCAAGGCCATCAGCACCACCAACGAGATTTATACCATCACCCATAGCCAGATTGGCAACTTTGTGCGTGTAAGTTACCCTAACGGCAATGAAACCATGGTTCCTCCTACTTCAACGGCATCACAAACCATTGCCTGGGATGCATATGGTGCTAACGGAACCTATACCATTGAATACAGCGCGGATAGCGGTGTGACCTGGAATAATATCACTACCGGTCTGGCAGCCTCAAACCGCTACTTTACATGGAACAATGCCCCTGCCAACCTGAATACCAGAAAAGCTTTAATCCGTATTAAAAATGGCAGCCTTACAGATGTGAGCGACACTACATTTCATATCTTCTACCGCGCCAATCAACCCAATGGCATGACCTGCAGCAGCCAGGTACATTTATACTGGCCTAAAACCACAGGAGCCGTGTCCTATAGGGTATTGCAAAGTATCAATTCATACATGGAAACCATCGGCACTACCAAGGATACGTTCTTTACGGTGACCGGACTGGTGAATGGCCGAACATACTGGTTTTCGCTGGAAGCGATAGGTCCCAATGGCGAAACTGGACCGCGCTGCAATGGCAAGTCCTTTATCCCAACAGCTACGCCTGTGGCACCTGCCATTACCCGACAACCTGCTTCACAAATTATATGTGCCGGCAACACATTAACCCTTATCAGCAGCGCAACCGGCAGCACAAGCATGGCAAAACAATGGCAAAGCAGCATTGATAATGGGAAAACCTGGCAGAACATTACCGGCAAAACCGGCGACACACTGGCAATTCCCAACTTCAGCTGGAACCAGCGCGGGACGCTTTACCGCAACCGCTATGTAAACGCATGTTTGAATCTGGTTTACACACAATCTGCTGTTATTCAGGTAGACACACAGGCAACATTCACTTCGCATCCAACAGACGTATGGAAATGTGAAGGAGACTCAGCCATGTGGACCGTTGGCGTAAACTCAGGTTTAAAGCCTGCACTGCAATGGCAACGGAGTACCGACAATGGTGCTACATGGTCTGATTTGCCCGGTGACACCCTCAATACACTTAAGCGTAAAAACCTAACCTTTGCCAACAACAATAATCGTTTCAGGCTACTGGTAAGTAATTTTTGCAACACCCGAAAACCATCCAATGTAGCCATATTAACGGTAAAATCTCCGCTAAAACTCAGGCTACCGAAAGATACCACCATTTGTACAGGAAATGCCCTCACCTTCAATGCCAAAGGCACCGGTGGCGACAGTACACGGTACACTTTCCAATGGCAGGGATTCCCTTCAGGCAATAGCATTATCGTAAAACCAACTACCAAGACCACTTACCGCATTTCCCTGGATGATCAGTGCACATTTTATGATGCGAAAGACTCTATAACGGTTACTGTCAGGGCTCCAATTACCCTCAAAGCAGGAAAAGACACTACCATTTGCCTGGGTCGCAGTGTAACGCTGACAGCTGCCCTAAGTGGCGGCTTGCCGACAAGCTACAAATACCTTTGGACACCGGGCAACAGCTCGTTGGCCATTTATGCGGTAAGTCCGGCAACTACCACCGACTATACAGTCCGTGCACTGGACGGATGCACACCTGATACGCTATACGCCACATTCAAGGTGAGCGTGAGACCGGCTTTGGATATCTCCCTCAATAAAGATACCCTTATCTGTAAAGGCAATGCGGTGGCTTTGAAAGCCAATGTCTTTGGCGGATTAACTACCACACGCACCGTTACCTGGAATCAGGGTCTGGGCACCGGCCTGAATAAGACCGTTACCCCTGCCACCAAAACCACCTACAGTGCCATTCTCAGCGATGGTTGTTCGGTAAAAAATGACACGGCCTTTGTGACCGTAGATGTCAGGGCTGCGCTTGCGCTTAGCCTAAAACAGGACACCACTATTTGTGTGGGAAGAAGCACAGCACTTAACGCCACACCTGCCGGTGGATTGAGCACAGGATACACCATCTCATGGAACCAGGGTTTGAGCAATGGCAACGGACATACCGTAACTCCCAACACCACCACACTTTACCGGGCTGTACTGAGTGACGGATGTACTGTAAAGAATGACACACAGCTGGTTACGGTTACGGTACGATTACCATTGAACACCGCTTCAAACAACGACACTACCCTTTGCTATGGAAATTCCATCCTGCTGAAAACCAACACTACCGGCGGAAATGGGCTGTATCAGTACCGCTGGGAAGATGTGTCCAGTCCGGTGGCTTCGCTAGGCAGCAGTGCCACCCTTAATCTCAGCCCAACAAACACCCAGACTGTTCGGGTAATACTTACCGATGGCTGCACGGTTAAAAGCGATACAGCAACCGTAAAGATTACCGTATTGCCAAACCTTAGTATTACTACATCGCCCGATACTGCCATTTGTGCAGGTGAAAATGCCGGTTTAGGCGTGAAAGCAAGCGGAGGAAACGGAAGTTATTTATATACCTGGACAGATTTGTCAGACAACTCCAATGCAGGGAACAACACAAACATTACTGTTTCGCCGGCAAACACCCGCAGCTACAGAATTTTGGTAACCGATGGATGCACGGTAACCCAACCCCAGCGCAATATTCAGGTTCAGGTGGTGGCACAACCCATCGCCAATCTTTTTATCCCCAGCACAACAACCTGTAATCCGGGTGTGTACGTCGTGAAAAATGTAAGTTCCTCGTCTGCAAGGTATCTTATAAATAACAGGCGCTACAGCGGCAGCGACACCACATTGCGTTTTGCTACGGGCAACCATGCAATCAAAATGAGTGCCTTCAACAGCCTGGGCTGCATGGATACTGTCTCGTATACACTTATTGTAAACCCAAGACCCAAAGCAGGGTTCACGTTCACGCCCTCGGCACCCAGAGAACTACAGCCTGTAACCTTTACCGATCAAAGCAGTGGCGCAACTTCCTGGGTATGGAACCTGCCGCATGGATTTTTCACTTCACAGCTGCCTTCCGTTTGGGTATCCAATGATACAGGAACCTGGCCCATTCAGCAGATTGTGGGTAATGCGTTTAATTGCTACGACACATTCAACAGCATTGTAAGGGTAGGAATCGGCTACTACCTCCACATCCCCAATGCTTTTACTCCTGATGATAATGGGGTAAATGATGTGTGGAAACCATCGCTCAGGGGCGTAAAAACCTACAAACTAAGTGTTTACAACCGTTGGGGGCAGCTTGTATTTAAAACTGACGATCCAAAACAAGGCTGGACAGGAGACGGAGCGCCACAGGGCACTTACATTGTGGAGGTTGTTCTCATCAATGCTTATGATGAGCGTGTTGTGGAAAAAGGCACGATCACACTGCTTCGTTAAGCACTACCCGCATGGTGGTACCAACACCGGGCTGACTTTCTTTTACAAAAATTTGCCCGCGATGGTAGTCGTTGATGATGCGCTTTGCCAGCGATAAGCCCAACCCCCAGCCACGGCGCTTGGTAGTAAAGCCGGGCTTAAAAACAGATTTAAAGTGATTGCGGGGTATCCCTTTCCCAGTATCTGTAACATCCAGGGTTATTTTATCTGCTTTTTTGGAAATGATATACTTAAGATTTCCAGCACCTTCCATGGCATCAATGCTGTTTTTCGTTAGGTTTTCAATTACCCAATCGAACAGATTAAGGTTCAGCATCACATATACTGGGCCGGAAGACTGTATATCGAAATGAACCCCTTTACCCGAGCGGGTTTTCATATAGTCTACGGCATGCTGTAAGGTAAGGTTAAGTTCTACCTTTTTCAAGATGGGTTCGGAGCCGATTTTGCTAAAACGTTCCGTGATAATTTGCAGGCGTCTGATATCCTTACGCATCTCATCTCCTGCATTTTCGGGCATTTCACCCATTTCAATCACATCTACCCACCCCATTAAAGATGAAATGGGTGTACCAAGCTGATGGGCGGTTTCCTTGGCAAGACCCACCCACACCTGATTCTCTTCCGCCCTGCGGCTGACGGAAAAAGTAAAATATGAGACCAGGATAAACAGCCCCACAACACCCAGCACGATAAAGGGATAATACCGCAGTTGTTTCAGCACACTGCTTTCTCCATAATACACATTGTGCACAATCCCCTCGGCTATGGGAATCGGTATAGGCTCATTTTCAGCCGCAAATTGCTGTCTCTTTTCCTCAAGGTAACCAGGCTTTTTTAGTTGAATCTTGTCAAGATTGATAACTTGCTGGGTAATCTTCCCTTTTTCATCCACCACTATGGCGGGTATCGTAGTGTTGTCCTGAATAAGTTCCAGATAAAATGTAAGGTTGGCCTCAGCCACCTCAGGGTCTCCACTATATTTTATGGCTTTTGCCCAGGTTGCAATTTTTTTCTTTTCCTCCTGTGCCACTTTTTTAGCCAGTTGCTGGCTGAAATAAAGTGTGAGCCCTCCAATAAAGACAGCCAGCAACAGCAAAATTATTTTTACAAACTTCTTTATCTCGTAGCTATTCACGTGAGGTAGTGTTTAGTATATCGTTTGTTTATTTTTCCGAAATATAAAATACCAAATTGTCTGCAAATCAAGATAGACGTGATAATCACGGGCATAGGCCAGATTCACCGCTGTCTCGAGTTCTTGGTTCGGATAAATCATTGCCGGATAAAGACAACCCTTTTTTATTTTGGGTAAAAATGCTGTATTGGTTCTTCCGTAATAACTCACCCATGTTTCACGACCAAAAATGACAGACATCCAGTTTTTCAAGAGCATACGTCCATTCCGGGATAAGGCCAGCAAAGGAGAAATAACCATAATCGCAGCAGCAACACCCAAATCCAATATACGCTTTTTTCTCCGTATTTCCAAATTTTCAAGGGTGAAACTGAGATCCAAGGTAAACAATTCCCCCCGCTCATCCTTGCTGTTACTGCCAATCACAAACTGGCTGCCCTCAGGAACAATTTTGAAATGAACGTTTTTACCCGAAAGACGGCTCATCACCGCCATAATATTCGCGGAAGCCACATCGGCAGCACTGAAGATGACAAGATTCACCTTGAAAATATCGACGACTTCAGCAATTTGTTCCATTCCGCCAGCAAAACCTTCAGGCCTTGATCCATCAGGCGAAACACGGGTTATAGAATCTATTTTCACCATGCTGCGGGTAAGCAATCCTTCAATGCGACCTGATTCAGCAGTCCCTGCAACCAGCGCAATCCTATAGGTTCCGGGCGCTGAAAGCTGTGTTTTTCCCGTCCTTAGAAAATAAACTAAAAAGCGCAACAATAAAGGAGCTGCCAAGCTCCAGGCACAACCCAGCAACAATATAGCCCGGCTAAACTGCAAGGACTTGGGTAGAAAAGCATAAGCAGAAAAGGTAATTAACGCACCCACAGCTGCTCCCCTGATAATTCTGCGCACCGAAAGGGGTTTATCGTAGCCACCACTGAGATACATGCAAAACAACACAACCAGTATATACACCGGAATATGCATGGTAAAGTAGGTATCCGGGTAAAATCCTTTCACGTATTTGTTGTAGTCTTCCCAGTAGCGGGTAATTCCAAAATAACCGGCATAGATCAATAGAAAATCCAGCAGTGGCAAAATTGCCGTGCTTATTGCTCTGTAGGCCAATGCCAGAAAAGCACGCAAATAAATAGCCAGCTGAATGAAAACATTCAATCGGCCGGCAATACTGCTGCTGTAATGTTTACGGGCAAACAATACCATGGCATTATAAAATACCTTTACATAATTTGCACTGCGCTTTTTGGTACTCTCGCCCTTGTAGTGAATGATGGTAGTTTCAGGAAAATAGTAATTGCGATAGCCGGCCTGTGTAATCCGATAACTTAAATCAATATCCTCGCCATACATGAAGAAATCTTCATCCAGCAAACCAATTTTTTCCAGTGTTTCACTGCGAAGCAACATATAGGCACCACTCAGTACATCAACCTTGTGGATGCTTTGCTCATCCAAAAATTTGAGGTGATATCGGCCAAATGTTTTTGACTTTGGAAACAAGGCAGACAAACCGGTCATTTTATACAGCGCCACCGCCGGGGAAGGCAATCCCCGCTTACTTTCGGGCAGAAACTGCCCTTTTCCGTCAATCATGCGCACACCGAGCCCGCCCGCGTCAGGATGCTCATCCATAAAGACAACGCACTTCTCCAGTGTATCATCCTGCAAAACCGTATCGGGATTGAGCAACAAAACATACCTTGAATTACTGCGGCGAATAGCCTGGTTATTGGCTTTGCTGAAACCCAAGTTTTCCTTGTTTTCTATGCACTTTACCTTGGGAAACAGGTCTTTTACCATGTCCATACTGCCGTCAACACTGTTATTATCAACAACCCATACTTCTGCGTCCAGATTGCGGGTTGCACGCATCACGCTGTGCAGTGCCTGCTCCAGGAAGTAGCGCACATTGTAGTTGACGATGATGACCGAAAGCTGGTGCAATGTTTTTAAACTTTATACTCTGTACGGTTGGCTATACTTCTGCCGAGGGTGATTTCATCGGCGTAACCTATTTCACCACCAATGGCGATTCCTCGGGAAATGCAACTTACGCGAACTGGCATATCCCTAAGCTTTTTTGCGAGGTAAAACATGGTGGTATCGCCTTCCACCGTGGCACTGAAGGCCATGATGATTTCTTCGGGGGCGTTTTTTTCAACCCGGTCAAGCAATGCCTGAATAAGCAGCTGGTCGGGGCCAATGCCGTCCATGGGAGAAATTAGTCCTCCCAATACATGATAAACCCCGTTGAACTGGGCCGTGGACTCAATGCTCATCTGATCGCTAAAGTCCTCCACTACACAGATTATTTTAGTGTTTCGGGAAGGATTTGAGCACACATTACAAACCTCATTGTCGCTTACATTGCCACATTCACGGCACAGTTTCAACTCGGTTTTGATTTTTAATATGCTATCGGCAAGATTCACAACTTCATGCTCAGGGCGGTTGAGCAGGTACATCACCATGCGCAACGCCGAGCGCTTTCCGATACCCGGAAAACCCGAAAGTGCCTCTACGGCCTGCTCTACAATGCCCGATGTGAACTGCACACCGCGAAGTTAAGGATTTGATGCCGTTATGCCCCACCTGTATCTGCATAGCAAGTATTTTCATTGCAATCCATGAACAAGAAATCTTGTGTTTGCCTTTTATTGTACTAATTTCGCTGAAAATTTATGCAGATTGAGGTTTTACAGGCCAAGATACACAATGTTCGCATTACGCAAACCGAACTGAACTACACCGGAAGCATTACCATAGATATGGATCTGGTGCATGCCGCAGGGCTTATTCCCAACCAGAAGGTACTTATTGTAAATAATAACAACGGCGAACGTTTTGAAACATACATCATTGCTGGAGACCGAGGCACAGGTATCATAGGCCTAAATGGTGCGGCAGCACGCAAAGGACAAGTGGGAGACGAACTGATTATCATGACATTTGCAATTATGACCAAAGAGGAAGCTGCTTCGCATCAGCCGAAAAATATTTTTCCCGATAGAAATAACCGTCTGGTTTGACAATCAATAAAAAAGCCATAACGAATGCACTGCTGCTTGTTCTTACTGCCCTTATCTTTATTTGGATTGGGCTAAAAACAGATTGGACAGCTACCTTGAAAGCCTTAGTATCGGCAGACCTTAAGTGGATGGGGGCTTCAGTTTTCATTATGATTTTTGCCCACTGGCTCAGAGGCTACCGCTGGAATATGCTCACTGCACCGGCAGGATATCCACTAAACGCGAAACGCTCGTTTTACGCTGTGATGAGCGGCTACCTTATCAATGTGGCTACCAGCCGCGGTGGCGAAGTGGTGCGCTGTGCCGTTGCCGCCAAAACCGAAAAAGCACCGACAGATTTACTCATCGGAACAGTAGTAACAGAAAGACTTGTGGATATGCTCATGCTGCTGCTGGTGTGCTTTACCGGCCTGCTGGTTGAATTTCAGCACATTTATGTTTTTTTTGACAGCTTCATCCTTACACCACTGAGCAAATTAGCCACCCTACCCAACGTTATAATGATAATGGCTTTGCTTACGGTCGGTGTTCTGTTTGTTAGATTTAGAAAAAATAAAAAATCCGACAAAGCGCCCGGCAAACTGGCTACCCTGTTATCGGGTTTCTCCAAAGGATTAAAAACCATTTTTGCACTGGAAAACCCTGCATTGTTTTTCCTGTATTCAGCGGGCATCTGGTTTTGCTATATGCTAAGCGGCTATTGTTTACTGCAGAGTTTACCTGTCACAAACCACATGGGGATTGGCAGCGCCATAAGCCTGCTTATTTTCAGTGCCGTAGGTATTGCTATACCCCTACCGGCAGGTGCCGGACTATGGGGCGCCATTTCGTTTGGCCTGCAGGCCGTATATGCGTTGAGTGCTAAAGATGCCGAAACCTTCGGAATTTTTAACCTTGCCTATCAAAACCTCTTCAGCATTATTGTTGGTGGAATTTGCTACATGCTTATGATGATGGAAATGCGCAAAATAAAAACGGCATGAATACCAACCCGAAAATCTGGAAACGCGAAGAGGCTGACAAGCTTGCTGCCACTATAAAAGCTGAAGGTAAGCGCATTGTTTTCACCAACGGATGCTTTGATATTTTGCACGCCGGGCATGTTACCTATTTGCAGGAAGCCGCGGCACTCGGAGATTTTTTGGTGGTAGGTGTGAACAGCGACGACAGCGTAAAACGCCTTGATAAAAGTCCGGCCCGGCCGTTGCAAAATGAATTTTCGCGCAGCGCTGTGATGGCGGCATTGCAATGCGTGGGTGCTGTTATTGTATTTGATGAAGACACCCCGCTGGAATTAATTCAGGCTGTAAATCCCGATGTGCTTGTTAAAGGAGCCGATTACAAAATTGAAGATATTGTAGGTGCAAAAGAAGTTTTGGCAGCCGGTGGTTCGGTAAAAACCCTAGAATTTTTACCCGGCTACAGCACCAGCAGCATAGAAAAGAAAATACTGGAAGCCAACCGCAGTATATGAAATCCGGCCTTGTATGGAAGCTGGTTAAATGGTTCCTTGCAGGAGCCTGCATAATATGGCTGATAAATTTGCTTTCCGGCGGAATTCCTAATCCCGAAAATGTTTGGTTAGCTTTAAAAACCATCCCCTGGTATTGGCATTTTGCCGCTTTGCTGTCAGCTACCGCCAACTGGTGGCTGGAAGCAATAAAATGGCGATTGTTGGTTTCCAACCTTGAAAAACTACGTTTTATAAATGCAGTAAAAGGCTTGCTGGCCGGTGCCGCAGCCAATAATGTTATTCCGTTTCGCGTAGGTGAATTTTTAGGCAGGGTGATGTATCTGAAAGAGGAAAACCGTTCTGCAGCCTTGCTTAACAACTATTTTGGTGCTACATGCCAAACACTGGTTACTCTCATTGCAGGCATTCCGGCTGCATATGCATTGCTTGGTTCAGAAGCAGAAAAATACGGTCGCAGCAGCTTATTGTATATTTTGCCATTTCTGATTTTGCTAGGCTTTGCCTGGTATTTGGTGAAAAGCCGCACCAGGAAACCCGCTTGGTTGGAAAAATGGTTGCTGGGTTTCAAACATTTTTCGGGCAGTCAAATAACAGGAACATTTGGATTATCCTTGCTTCGCTACCTGGTTTTTGGTGGTTTTTATGCATTTTTTATCATTCAGTTTAAACTTGCCGATACACCCACAGCACTTACCTGTGTGGCCTGCATTTTCTTTATTCAGACATTCACACCCGGCATTATTTATACCGATGCCGCCGTGCGACTAAGCTTACCATTGTTACTTTTCAGCATTTCAGATGCACAAAAACCTTTATTGCTGGGTATAGCTGCAATCAACTATTTTTACAATGTTTTGCTACCGGCTATTATTGGACTTATTGTATTTATAATGTATAAATGGAAACCACAACCATCATAAACATAGTTGTCACTATACTAGTGCTGGCCGGTTTTACAGCCCTTGCTATTCCTGTTTCCCGATTTAACTTAAGTGAAAATGTTATCGAAAATAAAATTCCTGAAAATGGAATTTCTATTATGGTTGCTTTCAGAAATGAAATTCACAATTTGCCGGCCTTGTATGAATCCATTTGCAACCTGAATTATCCCAAGCACCTGATAGAATGGGTGCTGTGCAATGATCACAGTGAGGATGGCGGAAAGGACTGGATTTTACAGATACAAAAAAATGCTCCATTTCGCATTGTGTATTGCGAGAACAAAACAGAAGAAGGTAAAAAAGCTGCCTTAAATAATGCTGTAAATAATGCAACTTATAACACCTTATTCTTCACGGATGCAGATTGCATACTGCCGCCTAGTTTATTGCAAACATTAAATATTGCCATACAAAACCATAATACTTTATTAATAGCAGGACCAATTAAATATAATGGTAATTCATCATTTCTGCACAACTACCAATGCATGGAAAGTGCTGCATTAATGGCACTAACAGTTGAGTCTTTTAAAAACAAAAATGCATTAATGGCCAACGGTGCTAATTTATGCATGAATAAATCTTTGTTTTTAGAAGCACAATCAAAAAGAATTGATTTAAATATTCCGGGCGGCGATGATATTTTTCTATTGGAGTATGCAATGCAAAAAAACAGTGCTGCGTGTTCATTTATTTTCACAGAAAACAATATTGTAAAAACAGCTTCCGAAAAAAGCTGGTCCGATTTAATCAATCAGCGTGTGCGTTGGGCTTCTAAAGTAAGACACCAGAAATATATATCCGGAATAATATGGCAAGGTTTCTCCTTTTTATTTTCGATTAGTTACATAGCTTCAATAATTTTAATTCCATTTATTGGTTTTACCCCTGCAGGTATATTTATTGCAGGTAAAATGGCCGCAGATGTTATTTTATATATAAAATTATTACCTGTATTAAACTACAAAATAAATCCGCTCCACATTACCATATTTTCTATTGTTCAGGTATTAATGATAATGATTACTGGTATCAGAGCCCGGTTTGGCGGATACTACTGGAAAGGCAGCTATCATTAATTTAACAACTATTCTGCATTTAATGATTATTTTCGCAGATATGCGCAGGTTGGTTTTGGGAATAATGGCGATTTTCTCGCTGAACCTTAATGCTCAGTTTTCTGATAGTTTTAGTGATGGAGAGTTAAACAATAATCCCAAATGGATATACAATGCAGGTGATTTTGAAGTTTTATCAGGCAGATTAAAAACGCTGAATGCAAGTGGAAGTGCGGTAAAATATGGCATTTCCTCATTGGCTAATTATGACTCTGCAGAAATATATACCTGGGAATTTCAATATGGCATTAACCCCAGCAGTGCCAATTATACCGAATTCTGGATTGCAGCAGACAGCTTTGCCGAAAAAGCCAAAAACGGCTATTTTGTGCGTGCCGGCAACACCAAAGACGAAATCAGTTTATACAAAATGGTGAACGGTGTAGCCACCGAAATTATCTCGGGCGCCGATGGCGAACTCAATAAAACCAATAATTATTATAAAGTTTGGATTGAAAGAAAGGGCGATTCTGTTTCTCTATACAGAAAAGACCTGATCTCCACCATAACAGTACTGGAAGGAACTATATATGATAA
Source organism: Sphingomonadales bacterium (assembly GCA_016872175.1). GTDB lineage: Bacteria > Bacteroidota > Bacteroidia > NS11-12g > UBA955 > RGEC01. The sequence goes on from VHBA01000023.1 coordinate 14,107, forward strand.
GAGTTTGACAGGTGGAAAATATGTAGGCATCCATATTATACAAAACGGAACTACTGCCATTGGCAAACACTTTTTTGATAATATATATATTGGAAATAAGATAAGAGATACGTTGCCGGCTAAAATGGCAAACGCCACTTTTATTTATCCCAATAAAATTGCGGTAACTTTTAATGAACCGGTTAAAAATATACAAAATACGCATTTTTCATTATCGGTAAATGGTTCACCTCAGGGAAATCCTGCATTAATTATCCCTGATTTCACCGCACCGGAAAAGTGCACATTACAATTTACCCAAAATATTAAAACCAATGCAAATTGCATATTAACAAACCAGGGGACCGCTGACAATTCCGATAATATTTCTCTACTCAATACAAAAAGTTTTATTTCCCTGTTTACAGATACAGCCAGGCTCAATGATTTAATCTTTACAGAAGTCATGGCCACCCCTTCCCCCGCTGCAGGCACTCTCCCGGAAGAAGAATATGTGGAATTCTACAATCGCTCTGCCAAATGGATTACGCTGAAAAATTACAAATTCAGCGACCGCAGCAGCAGCATTGCACTGCCCGATTCGGTAATTGCACCATACAGTTATTTTACCATATCAAAAAATACCGCCAAAAAACTGGATTCACTGGGCGCATGGGTAGGTGTAAACACCCTGCCATCGTTAAATAACGATGGTGATTATTTAACCTTATTGAATCACAGAAATGAAAAGATATGTTCTGTTGAATATTTTTCTTCCTGGCACACCGATGCACTGAAATCCAAAGGCGGTTGGAGTTTAGAGCGGATAGACACCGGATATTATTGTATAGATGACAATAACTGGAGCAGCAATAAGAGCAACGGGGGGACGCCCGGACAACCCAACTCAATAGCAGGCAGCATCGGTACTCCAGAAACCTATTTGAGCCACATTTATGCACCCGAACCCGACATAACAGCATTGCATTTCAGCGCACCGGTAGACAGCGCTTCAGCGTTTCTGCTCACCAATTACACCCTGAAATCTAGCGGAGAAAACCCCTTTAGAATTGCGGGTGTTAGCCAAAACAATAAAATTATTTCCCTGAAATGGATGAATAATTTTATACCTAACCGCATAGAAAAAATTTCGGTTAATAATTTAAAAAGTTGCGGAGGTATAGCTTTCCCACCAGAAACCATTAGTTTCGGAAGACCGGATACATCATCTGTTATAAAAGGCATGTATATCAATGAGATTTTATTTGATCCCATGGCAGATGGCTACGACTATCTGGAAATATACAATGCCGGAAAAACAATTATAGATTTAAAAAATGTTTCTGTTGCCGGCATTAACGATACCGGAGCTATTTCTTCGGTTTCTTCGTACATTGAAAACCGGTTATTGTTGCCCGGTCTGTATCTGGCGATGACCGAAAACACAGCTGATATAATAAAACAATATAAAAACCACGATAAAAAAGCCTTGCATTTTTTGGCGGATTTACCAACCATGTCTAATGACAAAGGAAAAATAAAACTGGTTAGCAGGCTGGGAAAAACCTTAGATAGTTTGTATTATCTGGATGATTTTCACAGTCCGGTTATCAGCAACAAAGACGGTATTGCGCTGGAAAAAACACAGCCTGACGCACCGTCAAACAACAAGCAATACTGGACTTCAGCCGCATCATCCTCCGGATACGGCACACCAGGTTTACCCAATTCTCAGTTAAATACTTTCGTAACCGACACAAAAAAATATTTTTTGTTGCTCACTGAAACCATTACACCTAACAATGACGGCGACCTCGATTTATTAAAAATTAAATGTCAGTTGCCCGATCCAGGTTATTGGCTAACTGCAAGAATTTTTAATGAAAACGGATTTCAGGTTGCAGCACCCTTTAGCAATTATTCAGTGTCAACAGATGCGGTAATTCAATGGGATGGCAATGTAAATGGCAATATAATTCCAGCTGGTAATTATGTAATTAAAATAGAGGCTTTCCGGGAAAACGGAATTACACTCAGAGGCAAACTCACCTTCTCTGTTAACCGTTAATATAATGACATCTTTATTCAGGCAAGATTGGACAAAAGCACTCCTGCCGGTTATGGATGTGCTGGAATCAGAGGCATGTTTCAGAACTTACAGCTTATGGCTTTCGGATAACAATCAGGAACTGGAAGAAAAAGCCATGCATAAAGTGCTTAAACGGTTATTGAAACATGAGCCATTGCAGTATATCCTTGGCGAAGCCTGGTTTTACGGAATGGGATTAAGGGTAAATAAAAATACGTTGATACCAAGACCTGAAACGGAAGAGTTGTGTGAATTAATCATAAAAAGTACCACTAACAACTCCCTGAAAATACTTGATGTAGGAACCGGCAGTGGCTGCATCCCTATTGCTTTATTAAAAAATAAACCCTGCTGGAAAGCCACAGCGTTAGATATAGAAGCAGGGGCCTTGCAAATCGCCAAAGAAAACGCCATTCAACAGGGCATTTTGGATAGAGTTATATTTATTCAAACAGATTTTATCAATGATTTTATTACGTCGGATAAATGGGATATAATCGTATCAAATCCACCTTACATAGATTCTGCAGAACAATCTGAAATGCTAAAAAATGTATTGGAATGGGAACCCCATGCTGCGCTGTTTCCGGAGGGTAAAGACCCCCTCATTTTTTATAAAAAACTTGCAGAATTATTGAAAACACAATCAGCCGGCTGTAATCTATGGGCAGAAATTAATCCTGCTTTGGCAGAAGAAACATTGCTGATTTTTAAGGAATTTTCTGAAAAAGTATTAATAAAAGACATGAGTGGTAAACAACGATTCATTCATGCCGTAAAATAAAAAAGGGGCTTGTGCCCCTTTTTTATTTATATAATGAAAAGTATTATTTAGCTAAAGAGATGCCGTCCTTAACCTTTTTCAGTTCACCACTTTTATAAATCTGGGTCAGGGTTGTGTACATACCCTGAGAGAAACGCTTTTTATCGGTTTCACCGCTTTTGGCAAAAACTGCAGCTATCAGTTCCGAAGATTTTACAGTTTTAGGTGCTGATTTCATATAATCAAGAATCATACTCTTTTTGGTAGGCTGACCTTTGCGGGGTCTGCCACCGCGCTTTTTAGCATTCTTGGGTGGTCTTCCACGGCGAGCAGCGGGCTTGGCAGCAGCAGGGCGACCAGGTTTTCTGCCACGTTTGGCAGGACGACCCGGACGACGGCGCTTAGCTTTCATGCGCTCTTTTAATTTTTCAACTTTTTTAGCTGCTTTGGCTTCTGCCTTTTCTATGGATTTAGCCGCTTTAGCCTCAATCTTAGCCAGTTGCTTTTCAGCAGCCGCTTTCGCTTTTTTCATGGCAACTGCCATGGCTTTCATTTGTTTTTCGATTGCCTCGAAAACATTAACTGCGGGTTTTGCAGCCCTGCGGCCACGCTTTTTACCTTGAACTTTATTTTTTGATCCCGGTTTGCGACCCCTTTTTTTAGGAGCTTCCGCCACTGCCGGAGCAGGTTTTGCAGCTTTAGCAACTGCTTTTGGTTTACGTGCCATAATATTTTTTATTTGATTAAATGGTACTGCAAAAATTGCACTATTTTTTTATATATCAAAATAATTATTTAAAAATACATAAATATTTTACTGTAAATCGACATATTTAAAATCATTAAATTTTGTATGTTGTTGATTTTGTATCTTTTGAGTTTTTGTTTTTAATGTTTTATCTTTTGCAGATTGAAATTTTTAAGGTTAAAATAAAAACTATTTTTTTGATTTTTTGTTCTGACATAATTAAAAAATTGATATTACAGATGACTTAAATCATTCTCTTATTTTCATAATTACAAGTAATTCTATTTAACACAAATAATTAAAACACATTTATATTAAACATCTTACCCCATACTTACGGTAATTTTGTGCGGGAATTGACACTGCTGAATACAATACACAACGCCGCTGATGTAGCATGCCTTTCTGAGCGTGAATTACAAATGCTCAGTGATGAATGTCGGAAATACCTGATCGACACCATTCTGGAGCATGGGGGACATTTTGCCGGTAATCTGGGTGTGGTGGAACTTACAGTAGCGTTATTGAAGGTTTTTAATCCACATACTGACAGTGTAACATGGGATGTAGGACACCAGAGCTATGCCTGGAAAGTACTTACCGGCAGGCGTGAGGAGATTACCACAATAAGGACCTATGGCGGTATTGCAGGCTTCCCAAAGCGCGGCGAAAACCCGGCTGACCATTTTGGAACGGGCCACTCCAGCACAGCCATCTCAGCCGCCATGGGCATAGCGGTGGCCGCAAAACTTCAAAATAACAATAAAAGTACGCACATTGCTATAGTAGGTGATGGCGCACTGACCGGTGGGATGTCGTTTGAAGCGCTTAATAATGCAGCAGCTTCTCAAGCCAATCTCCTCATCATTATAAACGATAACCAAATTAGCATTGATGCCGGTACCGGCGCTATGAACGAACACCTGGCAACCATTAAACCCGGTGAAACCAATATTTTCAGCCAGCTCAACCTCGATTATCACGGCCCTGTGGACGGGCACGACTTACCCAAACTGCTTGATGAACTAACAAGACTTAAGTCTCTGGAACATCCAAGGGTTTTACATATCAAAACCATCAAGGGCAAAGGCTACGGGCCGGCTGAAACAGAACAAACCAAATGGCACAGCACTTCCAGGTTTGTAAAAATTGATGCACAAAAAACCACGCCTGCCCGCAAATGGCATGAAGTAGCCGGTGACACCATGCTAAAAATTGCCTCCACATATCATCACACTGCGGGCATTACACCAGCCATGCCCAGTGGCAGCGGATTGATTGACTGTTTTAAAACTTACCCCAACCGATTTTTCGATACGGGCATTGCAGAACAGCATGCGGTTACTTTTGCCGCCGGACTGGCCGCCGGAGGCTTAAAACCCTTTCTGTTTATTTACTCAACGTTTCTGCAGCGTGGTTATGATCAGGTTATCCATGATATTGCCCTGCAAAATCTGCCAGTGGTTATTTGCATAGACCGCGCAGGATTGGTGGGAGAAGACGGCCCCACACACCATGGCGCTTTTGATGTTCCCATGTTGCGCTGTATTCCGGGCATTAAATTACTTGCCCCGGCCACCGCTGAAGAATTACAAACCATGATGCACGCAGCAGTTCAGGCAGATTATCCCATAGCTATCCGCTATCCAAAAGGACCAGTTCCTGAATTATCTATAAATACAAGGAATGAAACTCCCCTTGAAAACATGGGCATCTGCCTTAGAAAAGGTGAAAAAGTTGCCGTGCTCAGCACAGGTATTGCCACGGCTATGGCTCATGAAGCTTTTCAGCTAGCCCAATCCCAGGCATCACATTACCATTTCCCGGTTATTAATCATATCTCTGATGAAATGGCTGTGAAAATTGGCAAAACGCACACCCATATTATTACCGTAGAAGACGGCGCCATTGCCGGAGGTTTTGGCGAGGCCTGGTCTGAGAAGCTTTACAGCTTAGGATTTGAGGGAAAGGTACAACACCTCGGCATTCCCCATCAATTCATTACACACGGCAGCAATGATATTTTGTATAATCTGGGCGGTTATTCCCCCCGTAAAATTGCCGAAGAGCTACAAAAGGCTTGCAGTCCAGTTGTTGATTAATGATTGTCCTTGAGGTGTAAGCACACTTTCAGGATGAAACTGAATGCCTTCAACGGGAAGATACTTATGGCGAATACCCATTATTTCATTACCACATGTTGCTGTCACAAGCAAGGTTGAATCAACTGTATTACTGTCCAGCACAAGGCTGTGGTAGCGCCCAACCTGCATAGGATTGGACAAACCGGTAAAAACACCTAATCCATCGTGATTAATAAGATGAGACTTGCCATGAACAGGCTCAGCAGCATGCCCCAGGCTGTAACCAAAATGCATGCCTATGGCCTGATGCCCCAGACACACACCAAGTATGGGAAGTTTATCCATCGCTTGTGAAAGCAAAGGCATTAAACTACCCGCATCCTGCGGTGTACAAGGCCCCGGACTAATCACAAGTCCACTGTAGTTCCCCTGATTAATATCCTGCACAGAAATCTCGTCATTGCGCCGCACATCAACATTTACTCCGGCCAGCATCAGATAATGAACAAGGTTCCAGGTAAACGAATCGTAGTTATCGACAAGAAGCACCTTCATGGTATTATTTTTTGAAAGTACCGGTATAAAAAGCCTTGCCGTAATCGGGCTCGAAATACGCCACATCAGCCCATTCCTCCCTTTGGTATAATGCTGCAGCCGTTGAGCAAAACCACCCGGCATCCAGTATTTCAGTAAATTCAGGATATTCAATAAAAGCCGGAATAAGCCCTTTCATTTTACCTACGGCATTACCACAAAAAACCACTTTTCTATCCCTGTATTCGCTCCAGACATCTTCTGTCAATATAATAGAACCCAAGGGCTCTAAAACTCCAAAGGAAGCGTCGTAAATGGCAAAAAACACCTCATCACGGCGTGCATCAAGCATACATATGTAAACATCAGATTCAAAACCGTTAATGGCAGCCTGCCGCGCCATTAATTCCAGCCCATCGCAGGATATAAGGGGAATCTTACGTCCGAAACAAATTCCCTTGGCTAGGCTGGCGCCTATTCTCAGGCCTGTGTAGGAACCTGGCCCCTTGTTTACCGCAACTGCCAAAATGCTTTCTCCTGTTGATGAAGCAAAATCCATCAGTTCTTTTGCCATCAGCGGAATCTGCTCTGCATGGGCATTTGTAGAATCTGCAGTTAGTTTTCTAATACATTTTCCCTCCATATCGGCTAAAGCCAGCGATCCTGTTGCACCTGAGGTTTCAATGCAAAGAATCATAATGGATTGGATAATTTTTTAAAATGACCATTCAACATAATCTTATGTTTCATTTCACTTACGGCAGAAAGTGATGAAAGCAGATTTTTCAAGTGCTGAATAACGTACAACTGTCGCTCGGCCATAGATGTTAAAGCGGCCAGCTCTATTTCCTGTGCGGGAAGTAAACCGCACTTGTGCACCCATACCGGAAAGTCATCCGCCGGATCGGGAAATTTACCACCTTCAAAGCGGGTATGCGTGTATAGTTCGCCCAGCAAATCTGAAATCCGTAGTTTCAGTTCCTTATCCTCATTGTCTGTGAAAGATATATCTTTCACTATGCCACCACCATACAGTTTGCCTTGAGAAACCTGATGAAAATCCAGCAATTCAAACCTGGACAGGGCCTTGCATTCAATATCCAATTCTCCCCCGGACCATTTTTCAATAATTTCCACATTCCCAAGTTCAGCACCCGTTCCTTCCAGCTTTTTTTCAAAAACTACAGGCAGTCCAAAAGAGGAGTTTTCCTTAATTACATCTTTAATCAGCTGTTTATAGCGGGGTTCAAAAATATGCAACCGCACTTTTTCGCCTTCAAAAACAATAAGCTCCAGCGGAAAGAGAGGCAGATACTTCATAAACGACTGCAAAGCTAAACCAAATTTTGTTTGGCGTTATTTTTGTAGTTTCTAAATAAAAAATCATGAATAATAAATTAACCATCTTCAGCCTTGTTGCACTTGTCGTTTCAGGTGCCTTGTTTCTTTCTTCTTTTAAAACAGCCAAACCCGCTGCTCCCAAAGTAAAGGTGATGCAATTAACAGCCATTGAAAGCCTTGTGGGCGGAGGCATGGCACGTTCAAGACTCATCTCTTCCACCGCTGATGGCAGCATCAACGAACAGGAGCTTGGTAATTTTTACAGCATGGTTGGTATCAAATTTGAAAATATCCGTTCTAACGATGTAACCGTTGCCTTGAAACTCGAAGAATACCTCAATAGCGGCTGGGAACTGATTAGCAGCTCCAGTACGTTCGGTTCAAGGGCATCAACAAACGGCAGCGGCGAGAATGGCATTGTTATCACACGCTATGTACTGAAAAAGACAGTGGAATAATGCCTTTTGGGTTACCTTTGCAAACCAAAAATCATTATGTCTGAAGAAGTCTATATCGTTGGTGCCATGCGCACCGCCATGGGAAGTTTTAACGGAACCCTTTCCACTGTAAGTGCGCCGAAGTTGGGTGCCTCTGCTATCAAGGCAGCGCTTGAGAAAAGCGGTGTTTCTGCCGATGCAGTGCAGGAGGTATATATGGGATGCGTACTGCAAGCCGGCGTAGGCCAGGCACCTGCACGCCAGGCCGCAAAATTTGCCGGAATTCCCGACAATGTGCCTGCTACTACCATCAATAAGGTTTGCGCCAGCGGCATGAAATCGGTTGCACTTGCTGCCCAAAGCATCGTGCTGGGACACAATGACGTAGTAGTTGCCGGCGGTATGGAAAACATGAGCATGGTTCCTCACTACCTCACAAATAGCAGAACAGGCACCAAATACGGCAACATAACCATGCTGGACGGGCTTCAGCATGACGGTCTCACAGATGTTTACAACAACACCGTAATGGGAACCTGTGCCGAGCTTTGCGCAAAAGAATATGGCTTCACCCGCGAAGACCAGGATGCATTTGCCATTGGCAGTTATAAAAAATCTGCCGCAGCATGGGCTGCCGGTAAATTCAATGACGAGGTTACACCCATTACTATTAGCACCCGCAAAGGTGATACAGAGTTTGCAGAGGATGAAGAATACAAGAATGTAAACTTCGATAAAATACCCGCCCTTAAAGCCGTATTTGCCAAAGACGGAACCATCACAGCAGCGAATGCCAGTACCATGAATGACGGTGCTGCCGCACTGGTGCTGGTAAGTGGCAAAAAACTGAAAGAACTGGGACTGAAACCACTGGCCCGCATTGCAGGCTTCGCCGATGCTGAACAAGCTCCCGAATGGTTCACAACCACACCATCAAAAGCATTGCCTATAGCAGCACAGCGCGCTGGCGTAGCAATCTCTGAACTGGAATATGTTGAGTTTAATGAAGCATTCTCTGTAGTAGGTCTTGCCAACAACAAAATCCTAGGACTAAACCCGGAGAAAGTAAATGTAAATGGCGGTGCAGTTTCACTGGGCCACCCGCTGGGGGCTTCAGGAGCGCGTATTCTGGTAACACTGGTGCATGTTTTGCAACAGCAAGATGCACGCTGGGGCGGCGCCGGTATTTGCAACGGTGGCGGCGGTGCCAGTGCCATGGTTATTGAGCGCTGCTAAAACTAATTATGGTGGATGGCCAATAAACCGCCGCTGACTATCGTTTATCCTGTAATGTTAATTCGCAGTTTTACCCTCGCTTTTCTGTTGGTTTACGGTATTTCACTTAGGGCCGTAAACACCGACAGTTCGGCTATTAGGCAGCTTCAGGAGGGTGAAAATCGTTTGAAAATTATTGCCCCGGCATTTATTGCAGCCAAAACAGATGAAGCAAGAATCGAAGCTGCTTGGCTGGTTTACCGAACCCTTGATACACTGCTGTCACTGCCTGAAAGCTTCTCATATGGCTGGGACTCGTTAAAATCAAGGACCATTTCCATTCTGGTTTCGCCGGATAAAAAAGTAAAACTCTATACCTGGAACCTCATACTGAAAGACGGCAGCTTTAAGCATTTCGGGTTTCTTCAAACACGCAGAAAAAAAAGTATAGAAACCTATCCTCTGCTGGATACAACACCAGTGCAAAGCAAAGATATCGTTGATGAAGAACTGGATCCGGCAGCTTGGTTTGGAGCGCTATATTATCGTTTAATTCCGTTCAAGAAAAATGGTAAAAAGATGTATTTGCTTTTCGGTTTTGACGGCAATACCGCCAATAGCAACAAGGCTGTGATGGAAGTGCTGTGGATATCAAAATCAGCCCCGGTCTTTGGTTATCCGGCTTTTCGCCAGGGCGATGATGATCCCAGCGCCGAATGCAGGGTTATCATGGAGTGCCATAACGATGTGAAGTTGTCATTTTACTACGAGGCAGATAAGCAAATAGTGATTGCTGACAAGCTTGTCCCCTCATTTCCGGAGGCAAAAGACAATCCCTTTTACTACATACCCAGCGGCGACTATGATATTTACAAAAGAAACCGCAAAGGCACCTGGGTTCGCCGAGATCTAAAAGATTGGGACCTGGGGCAAGGGGAAATGAGGCCAACACCCGTTCCCAGGCCCATGCCACCTGCACCATCAGATAAATGATTTTTACAGGCAAACGGAAATAGTCTGCATCTTAGCAGCTGTCTCTTCCCACTCCATTGCGGCATCGCTTAAGGCATTAATACCGGCACCTGCATAAAGTACAGCATCGTTACCTCTCCATTCGCAGCAACGCAGGTGCACCCATAAATGGGGTTTGCCACGGCGGTAAAAACCAATATAACCGGCAAATAAATTTCTGCACTGTTTTTCGTGGGTGGCAATAATGGACAAGGCTTTGTCACGCGGCAGCCCACCCACTGCGGGTGTAGGATGCAATTCGGCTATAAGCTGATTAACGTTCGCATCCTGCAATGAAAAGCGATATTGCTTAACCAAGTGACGCAAGGCTCCAGCCCTGACAGCATCTGCCTGGCCTGACTCCAGAATCTGAGCGCCCATTTTATTCAGTGTTTGCTCCAGAAACTGCTGGGTTGCCGTATTTTCTTCCTTTTCTTTTCCCGTCCACACGGCTTGCTCGTTGAGTAAGGTACCCGCCATGGATATGGTTTTCCAGTCAGTACCTACCGGCTGAATAAGAATTTCGGGTGTAGCTCCCAGCCAAATGCCAAACTCAGGATGATAAACCAAACTCACAAATGCATCGGGATAGCGGCTGCAGGCCGCTGTAAATGCCTCAAACAGCGAAACATCCGCGGGATGTATACTTTGTCTGACAGCAACCACCTTTTGCACATGCCCCAATGCAATTTCATGTTGAATATGCCCAATATAATCTTCCCATTCAGGCCGGTTCATCACAGTAATTTCTCCGGGATGCATGGGCTTGGCTTCATTCGCCCAACATTGTAATGTTTCAATTTCTGATACACTATCACCTTTCAGACAATGGCATTCAGCAACCTTATTCCATGGCCTAAATACGAATCCGTCATAAAATTGAAGATCTGAAATTTCGTGAGTATGGAACTCACCCTGGATACCTAACGGATTGGTTCCCGGTTCCTGCCATATTGCAAAACCTTTACTCATGGTTTTGATACCACCGCCAGGGTAATAGAGCCCTTACAGATCCTGCTTCCTTTTTGGTTGTAAATACTTACGTCCCAAACCTGAGATGTTCTGCCCAGGTGAACAGACATGGCCTTTCCCCTAACCATTTCTCCCCTGAATGCGGGCTTAATATGATTACAAGTTACAGATTGTCCAAAAGCTACATATTTTTCGCGGTCCAGGCAAAGATTACCCGCCATACTGCCAAGCGTCTCAATGAGTGACAAAGATGCACCTCCGTTAAGCATTCCCAGCGGCTGAATGGTTCGCTCATCCACAGGCATTTCAGCACACAGATAATCTGTTCCCAATTCAGTAAAAACAATACCCAAAGCAGTATTTAAGGTATTTTCACAACGCTCATTGAGCGCAGCCATGGTTATATTTGCAGGGTCAAAAAAAATGGAGTTCACTAAGCCGCAAAATTCAGCCTCAGGCACCACAAAAACAATTTATTTAATTCGGCATGGCCAAACCGATTTTAACCTGCAGGGGATTGTTCAGGGATGCGGCGTTGATACTGATTTGAATGAAACAGGTCGTTGGCAGGCTCAACAGTTTTTCGATGCCTACCATCACATAGACTTTGACCCAGTATTTGTAAGCCGCCTCAAAAGAACCCACCAAACGGTTGCCCCGTTTATCCATAAAAAAAATGCAAACCATATTATCATTCCCGAACTGGATGAAATAAACTGGGGCATTATGGAGGGCGTTGTACCCACAGAAGAAAGCCATGCTTCGTTCCACCAAATGGTCGCTGAATGGAGATCGGGAAACCTACATACTGCAGTAGAAGGTGGAGAAACACCCGCAGAATTGTATGGGCGTCAAAAAACAGGCTTGCAAACCCTCGAGAAGCATATAGCAGCCAAACCGGTGCTGGTTTGTATGCACGGCAGGGCCATGCGCAGTTTTTTGTGTTTGCTCACCAACCACCCACTGCACCTGATGGATGATTTCGAGCACACAAACGTTTGTTTGTATATCCTTGAAAAAAACAGCGACGAAGCATATTACCGGATTCTCCTTAACAACTCCAATACACATCTGGGATAGGATGTGCTAATTTTGCAAACCGTGAGCAACGATATCCAAATCAGCATAATTGACCGTGAAGGGCAGGTACACCATGTGATTGCCCCAACAGACATGAACCTGAACCTGATGGAGGTTTGCAAAATCCAAGAACTGCCTGTAGCAGGGGAATGTGGCGGTATGGCCATGTGCGCCTCCTGCCAGGTTTATGTGGAAAGCAATCATTCCATTCCCGAACCTTCTGACGACGAACTTGCCATGCTGGATCAGGCTTTTTTTGTAAAAAACAACAGTCGGCTGGGCTGCCAAATCCATATCCATGAAGCGCTGGAGGGATTAATTATTCGCCTGGCCCCGGAAAGCTGATATTTTTTCAGTTTTTCTTGATTCATCTAATATTTTTCATTATTTTTGCAGTCCTTTTTTCGGAAAATGGCAAATCATAAATCTGCAATCAAACGTATCAGGGCTAACGAAGCCAAGCGGGACTTGAACCGCTACCAGCATAAATCTGCCCGTACCGTGGTAAAAGCAATCCGCAAAGCTGAAAACAAAGGCGAAGCACAAGGATTGTTATCTAAAGCTTTCAGCATGCTCGACAAGCTGGCTAAGAAAAACATTATTCATAAAAATAAAGCCGGCAATCTGAAGAGCAGTTTGAAAAAGCACGTTGATTCGCTGGCCTAATTAAAAAATAAATCTATATCAAAGCCACCTATGGGTGGCTTTTTTTATGACTTTTTCAGAAGTTTTCTGCAATTCGAACAGAGCCATTTCTTCTCAGCAAACAAGGTTTTGGCTGTCCCTTTGGCATCATTCATTAAGCAGTGAGAATGTTTATCACAATGCGGCAACCCGAGATTGTGGCCAATTTCATGAAGGGTTACCAGTGTTAAAAAAGTATCCCGCCTGTTTCCAAATTGTTTCAGCCGAAAATCGGAAATAATGCATACTTTGCCTGGCTTGTATCCCAGCCCGAAAATACCCCAATGCGGGTTTTGATTCTTATTCGTGTAAATATCGTAAGTTGTAACACCTAAAATCCTGTCACATTGAGCAGGTTTTTGTTTAAGAAGCCATTTCAGCATATTATCAGCACTGTATCGTTTTGTGTTTTTCAGCAAACAGCTTTCCGGCATTGTCTTTTTGGGGAGTATTAAAAGCTTCATACCGTAAAATGCAGCGAGTTCCTTTGATAATAACTGTACCTGCCTGTCATCAATCTGCCCCAAAGGCAAAATCGCCGTCACAGACGAATCGTTTTTCGTTTTCTGTAAGGTTGAAGCTGTGTCTGAGCCACAGGAAAGCAACCCGATTACCGGGAGTAAAAGACAGTAAATAAACTTCATACAATTAAAACGCCGGGGGCGCTAATTATATTGTTACTCGCCATGAACCAGTGTACCCACCGATTCTCCTTTTAACAGACGCGCAAAATTACCCTGCTTGTTCATATCAAAAACAATGATGGGCTTTTTATTCTCCTGACAAAGGGTAATGGCAGTCATGTCCATTACTTCAAGCCCGAGTTCATATACATCTTTAAATAAAATGGTATCAAATTTTTTTGCATCAGGAACCTTTTCAGGATCTGCAGAATAAATACCATCCACCCGGGTTCCTTTGATCACCACATCGGCCTCTATTTCCACTGCACGAAGTGAAGCAGCCGTATCCGTTGTAAAATAAGGGTTGCCTGTTCCGGCGCCAAATATTACCACCCTACCCTTTTCGAGGTGCCGCATGGCCCTTCTCCGGATAAAAGGTTCAGAAATCTGTTCCATTTTAATGGCTGAAAGCAACCTGGTTACGAGTCCGGCCTTTTCAAATGCACCCTGCAATGCCATAGCATTAATCATGGTGGCCAGCATACCCATATAATCGCCGGTTGCACGATCAACCACACCACCCTGAGCTCCTTTTAAACCGCGGAAAATATTACCACCTCCAATAACGATGGCTATTTCAACACCCATTTCTGCCGCAGCTTTAACTTCTGCTGCATATTGCTCAAGCATCTTTGGATCTATTCCATATTGCTGATCGCCCTGTAGGCTTTCACCGCTCAATTTCAGGAGTATGCGTTTGTATTTCATATTGGTGTTTTTATTGATGCAAAAAAAATCCCCCAAATTTGGGGGATTTTTTTGAATTGTCATTATCCTAACTGAATTCTTTTGAATTCTTTTACAGTCAATCCTGCTTCAATGTCTGTAAGCATCTTTCCAACAGACTTGCTGTTGTCCTTTACAAACTCCTGATTGAGCAAGGTACTTTCCTTGTAAAATTTCTCAACTTTACCTTGAGCAATTTTATCGAGGATGGCTTCAGGCTTGCCTTCAGCACGGGCCTGTTCGCGACCGATTTCCATTTCGCGGGCTACAACATCAGCAGAAACGTCAGACTTATCAACAGCGATGGGATTCATAGCAGCGATTTGCATGGCAACGTCCTTACCGGCAGCAGTGTTTGCTTCTGAAGGCGCATTGTTTAATTCTACCAATACACCAATGCGGTTTGCACCATGTATGTATGATACTACGTTTTCGCCCTTTACCAGTGCGTATGCAGTTACATCTATCTTCTCACCAATTTTGGCAACTTCATCCATCAACCGACCTGCTACAGTTCCACCGGAGATAGCAAGATTCTTGAGGTCTTCCAGGGTAGCAGGCTCAGCAGCTAAAGCAGCTTCGGCTATTTCTTTGGCAAAAGCAACGAAAGCCTCATTTTTACCTACAAAATCAGTTTCACAGGTAAGTTTGATAGCTGTACCCTTTTTGGCATCTGAAGAAGTTACCGCAATGACAGCACCTTCAGACGCTTCACGGTCAGCGCGATTGGCAGAGATTTTTGCTCCCTTTTTACGGAGATAATCCATAGCCGCTTCAAAGTCACCATTGGTTTCAGTAAGGGCTTTTTTGCAATCCATAAGACCGGCTCCGGTCATCTGGCGCAGTTTATTTACATCAGCAGCACTAATGCTCATAGTTTTAGTATTAAAATTAAATAATGGGTATGTACTTTAAAATTCAGATCAGGCTTCAGAAGTAGCCGCCTCTTTGTTTTCAGGAGCTTCTTCCTCAGGCTTTTCGCGACGGCGCTCCTGCATTCCCTCGATGATTGCATCGGCAAGTTCTGAAATAATCAGGTTAATGCTTTTTGACGCGTCGTCATTTCCGGGGATTGCAAAATCAACCACTGTAGGATCGGAGTTGGTATCAACAAGTCCAAAGCTTGGTATTCCAAGGCGATGACTCTCAGCAACAGCAATGTGCTCGCGTTTAACGTCAATCATGAGAATGGCACCAGGCAATTTGCTCATATCTTCAATACCACCCAGCATGCGTGACAGTTTGGCTTTTTCACGGTCCAACATCAGACGCTCTTTTTTGTTGATGCGCTCGAAAGTTCCGTCGGTAGCCATTTTATCGATGTTCTGCATACGCTTGATGCTGCGGCGAACTGTTTGAAAATTGGTAAGCATACCACCAAGCCAGCGCTCAGTTACGTAAGGCATGTTGGCACGTTTAGCGTGCTCAGCTACGATTTCCTGTGCTTGCTTTTTAGTAGCAATAAAAAGAATTCTGCGGCCGGATTTGGCAATATTGCGTATGGCTGCTTTGGCTTCTTCCAGTTTGGCTTCGGTTTTTTTCAAATCGATGATATGGATACCATTCTGCTCCATGAAAATATAGGGAGCCATCTTGGGGTTCCACTTGCGGGTAAGGTGACCGAAGTGAACACCGGCATCCAGAAGATCTTGTTGGGTATAGGCCATGATTTATTATTAACGCTTGGAGAATTGGAAACGTTTACGGGCTTTCTTCTGACCGCTTTTCTTACGTTCAACCACACGAGAGTCGCGGGTCATAAAACCGGCGGCCCTGAGGGCGGGTTTGAATTCAGCATTCAAATCAGTGAGTGCTTTGGCAATGCCTAGACGGATGGCTTCAGCCTGACCGCTGATACCGCCACCGCGAACATTCACATTCACATCATATTTGCCTTCGTTATCGGTCACCGACAGTGGGCTTGATATTGAAGTCCTGTGCCAAGGCAGAGGAAAATAAGTTTCAAAACTGCGGTGGTTAATGGTAATTGTACCGTTTCCTTCTTTGAGATAAACGCGGGCTACTGCCGCTTTTCTTCTTCCTGAGGTATTTTGCATAGTCTGGCTCAGATATCGAATTTCAGATTTTCAGGTTTTTGTGCTTCGTGGGGATGCTCAGTGCCCTCGTATACGTAGAGGTTGGTAAACAACCTGCTGGCAAGACGATTTTTTGGGAGCATTCCTTTAACAGCCATTTCAATCAGCTTGGCAGGCTTCACATTCTTGGCCAAAGTAGAACGCTGACCTCCGGGAAAACCGGTGTGGCGCAGATACTCCTTGGTGCCCATCTTGTTGCCAGAGAGCTGAATCTTCTCGGCGTTGATAACGATTACATTATCTCCGCAGTCTACGTGCGGGGTAAAATCGGGTTTGTTCTTGCCACGCAATACGAAGGCAATTCTTGTTGCCATGCGGCCAAGATTTTGACCATCAGCATCCACAACAAACCAGCGTTTGTTAACAGTTGCCTTGTTGGCCGATACAGTTTTGTAAGTACTTAACGGATTCACGTTGTGCGTTTCCTTCTATTTTTGGGGTTGCAAAAATAGCCAAAAACATTTGCTAAAACAAGTTATCCCCAACTTTTTTTAGGAAAGGAAAAAATAAGACGCAAATTCACTTGAGAATAGGCAAACAGAAATATAAAATTCCTACCAGTCATCCTCGTCGGGCTGGTAAGGACCGCGCAATGATTTTCTTAGCCCTTCCACAAACGCTTTAACGTCTCTGTCAGCGGCCAGCAGATAAACATCCGTATTCTGAAAACCCTTCTTAACGCGCATGTAATATTCGTGGTATGTACGTATCATTCTGGCCTCGGCGCCTCGTTCCACTTCCACATGCACAAAGTTTCCAAACTGATATTTATAGCGGCTTTCCTGGAAACGCAAGGCCATTCGATACTCCATCATGCCCGATTGCTTTTTATTGAACTGATTGGTTTGAATCATCATGGGTACAGTTATTTTCATCACGATTTTATTTCCTACCACATTTTCAAGCAACCAGGTTTTATCTTTCATCTTTTCCTTGCCAAAGCGTTTTGTCAAATAACGCATAGCCCTCCAGTAAAGGCTATCGGCACCGCATGTTTCACACAGTTCATCATCTATAACACCTGAGTAGTAGATAATTTCTCTCAGGGTGTCATAAGGAGGCACAAAACGCTTGTAAGGAACGCGGGGCTTTACACTAACTTCCTGGGTCCCCGGCTCCTCACCCCAACCACCGCCTGAAGACGCTGCTGTATCTCTGGCGGCAGTGTCAGCTACTCCGGGGCTTCTGAGATCTGTGCCCCATTCCTGCGCCGATGCCGTCTGAAAGCATCCTACCATAATAATAGTAAAAGGAACCAATGCCTTTTTAAAAGTACTCATTTCTGTCATGTGTCTCTATCTCAAATTCAAATGATGTGCCGAATTTGGCTGCGAATATAAATTCATCGAAAGCGATAAGCGGGTAAAGTGGTAATCTATCTTTGTCCACATTGTCAATATTGTGCAATAAAATAAACGTTCAAATTGTATATTTATTGTGGCGTATGAAACCTCCCCTTTGAAAAAA
Organism: Sphingomonadales bacterium; assembly: GCA_016872175.1. Lineage (GTDB taxonomy): Bacteria > Bacteroidota > Bacteroidia > NS11-12g > UBA955 > RGEC01. The sequence continues at coordinate 32,016 of VHBA01000023.1, forward strand.
CTGCTGGTTTTGGCCTGTTTTTACGCCAGGCAGCCTGCTCCGGTAAGGGCATTTTAATAACATCACAGCATATATCACTACAGCATCCCTCCCACTTTTCAGCACAATCGCTGCACTGTATAAACAATATGTGACAGCCCGTATTGGAGCAGTTTGTGTGCACATCTGCAGGTTTGCCGCATTGATGACAACAGGAAATGATTTCATCACTCACCCGCTCGTGCAATCGCTGATCAAAAACAAAATTTACCCCATGAAACTTGTTTTCGATTCCTGTTTCCTTTACCTGATTTACGTAGTGTATGATACCGCCTTTTAGATGATAAACCTCATTAAAACCATTATGTTTCATCCAAGCACTGGCCTTTTCACATCGAATTCCGCCTGTGCAATACATAAGAATTCGTTTGTCTTTTTCCTGTTCAAATTCATCAATCACTCCTTGCAATTCATCCCTGAAGGTATCAGATTGAGGACACCTGGCATTTTCAAACCGGCCAACCTCACTCTCATAATGATTGCGCATATCTATTACCACTGTATCCGGATCAGTAAGCATTTCATTCCAAGCTGTTGCCTCCAGATAATAACCGGTGTCTGATGGATTAAATGTGGGGTCATTAATGCCATCCGCTACAATCTTAGACCTTACTTTTATGTCAAGCTTGTAAAAACTCAACTGTGATTCCTCAATGGCAATATTCAACCGAATGTCTTTTAGAAAATCAATCTGATTCAGCAACTCCTTACATGCAATTAAATGTATGGAAGGAAGAGCAATCTGGGCATTTATCCCCTCTTCTGCAACATAAATACGACCCACAACCTCTAATTCTTTTAAAGACTGGTATAAAAAATCTCTGAAAGTTGCAGGAATTTCTATAGGAGAATAACGATAGAAGGAGATGGTGGTGTAGGGCCTTTTATCGGCCTGCATACGTGCCTTCAGCTCCTCCCGATTCACTCTGTTGTGCAATAACATGGTCGGGAAAGATTTATTAGCACAGCAAATTTACGGCTTAATTTATGCCTAAATCAAATAAGCCGCACAATAATTGTTAGTTTATAATCGTTACAAAAAAAATACATTATGAGAACCCTTATTGTAACACTGTTATTATTGAGCACCGCAAGCCCGTCTGCGGCGGAGTCTATTAAAAAATTGATTGAAACCGGCAAAGTAAAAGTACTGCTGAGGTCAACAGGCGGACATCAGGAGAGCTGTATAGAAATCAAAATGAAAAACATGACGGCAAGTCCCGTGATTGTAGATGTGGAACCTGGCAGACGCCTGGAAGCCGCTACGGATTCGGCTGACCAAGATTTATTGATTGTAAAAGATCAGACTATCAGATTGGCGGCAGGGGAAACTTTTTTGGGAAAGATTTTTGCATTTTGTTGTCAGAAAAAAGACCGTTCACCTGCGAAAGGTCATGCTTTTAAGGTGGGTGTCATGGCATCAGCCGCATTGGTAAAACTGGCCCAGTTTATTAGCACAAATAACTTTTCGAGTGATGCTGTGCAGAATTCTATCTGGGTTCTGTCAGATAAACACAACCTCAGCAGCGTACATGAAGGCAGCCAGCAGGAAAATGCAGATTTACGAAGGCTTACAGCAGAGCTGGCAGGCATAGAAATGCCCTGGTATTATATCAGCTACAAAAGCGTTCCGGGAATGGTATTTTCTGACAAAGCTTCAACTCTGTCCGGAAAAATTGACTACAAACTAAGCACCAATACTTCCGTGACAATTATTGTGAAAAACACTAATGGTATGCTGATAAGAACCCTGCTGGAAAACAAACCGCAGCAACCCGGTAAACAGAATGTTCCCATATCCTTTCCCGTAGCAGGTTTAAGCAAAGGAAAATACCAAATACTGGTGCTGGATGACAATACAAACATCATACACAGCCGAGAATTTGAACTTTAGAGACGGCTGCTGTCTACCACCATTACCCAAACTGGCATTTCGTCGGTTGGGTAATGGTGCTGACGCATAAAAAAACACCTGTTTAATGTATCTAGATGAGCCATATTGCTCACAACAAGGGTATCTCCGCTATTGTAGTTGTAGCGGTTGCTAATCTTTAATTCAACGCCCATTTCCGACATTACTGCCTTGTAATACTTTTCTATTGGATGATAATGACCGACATGCCAGATTGCCTTAAAAGGAAGTTTGGCATTTTTTTCAGCTTTCTGCAAAACGGCTGCGGGGCTAACACCGATATTGGTTGTGTTGTGATGAAAATTCTCGAAATATCCAAATGTTGCCATGGCCCCAATTAGAATCAAACCCACAATCCTAAAACGAATATGGGAATTTTCGCATAATGGCATAACAACACCCATGGCCATAAGCGGCAAAGCAGGCGCCAAATACCAGTAAATACGGGTAGCCGACAAACTGACAATGATTAGAAAGAGCAGAATGCCAATCAATAATCGGTTATAAACTGTTTTAAATCTCTCTTTTTTGAGGATAAATCCTGCCATAAACAACAGTACAAAAAAACCTGTGAAGTATTGACTCCACAATGTTTTTATGTAATAATACCATTGAGAATCGTGTCCTTCATTAGGCTTCAGATAACGTCCTGAAAATTCATTATCCAAAACAGCTTGTAAATAACCGGGAGTATGCCATTCGTGCAGCCCATAATACACAATAACGGATGATATGGGAATGAGCGAAACCAATGCAATGCTTCTCATTGTTAATTCTGCCCGGGGTTTTATTATAAATCCCATTGCAAACCAGCAAGGAAGCCACATAGCCGCCGCAACACCTTTGGTGAGGAGGGCTGCCGAAAACCATATGGCTGAATATTTTAAAAATTTTTCAGCCTTGGGGTTTTCAAGATAATTAAGCCAGGAAAGCGAAGTCAAAAATATAAATAATGTAAGCAAGGCATCATAATCTCCCGTCCTTACCACATGATAGGTATTAAATCCGCCACAGCCAAGCATAATGGCAATCCAAGCCGCTGCCGGTATAAAACCATTCCGTTTTTTCAAGTGAACAAAACCCATGTATAAAACTATGCAACCTGCAATAGCAGATGGCAAACGTATTGCCAGCAATCCGGGGCCCAACAGTTTCATACATACCCATTGCAGGATAATCAGTAAATGTGGTTTGGTATTCCAAAAATCAGGTGCGCCATCATACGTAGTGTACCAAAGGTTGCCTGAATTCAGCATTTCCAGTGCATTGTTGGCCTGCCGGCTTTCATCCCACACATACATGGGAACCGCATCAAGCCGGTAACAAAGCACCCAAAATGAAAATAGCAACAATAAAACAGAGAAAATCTGCTCAGCTATTTGCCCTTCTTCTTCCCTTTTCAGCAGCATCTAATCCCCGTTGAGATTAGGGTTCTGTAACGAGCATTTTGGCCGAGTAGGATTCCTGGCCATTCTCCAGCTTCACAAAATACAAACCTGCAGTTATGCCTGTCGGAATACGTATACGACCATCCGCGGTTTGTCCGCCAAAGCAAGCATTGCCCGATACCGAGAATACGGTGTAGTTGTATGGCTTTCCTGTTGGTACAGATACAAACCAGTCTGAACCTGCTTTTACAGGAACCGGATAGGCATTAACATTCGTTTTTGCCAATTTAGACGTGCCCACATGGCTTATCAATACGGGAATATCGGCAGTGTCCTTACAAGCATTACTATTGCTGGTTACTACCAGTTTTACGGTATAATTTCCTTCCGTTGCATACTGATGTGTTCCAGGTAAACCCGTGGTTTTGCTACCATCCCCCCAGTTCCACTCAAAGGTGATACCGGCTGTGGTAATGGGCGTGCAAACGAGGGTCCTTTGCCAGCGCAGCTGCCAGGTGAAACCGGCAGTTGGGCGTGGTTTTATGTTTACGGTTAATGGTTTGCGTGCACTGTAACATCCATTTTTCTCGGTGGCATAGTAGTAGGTCATGGGAGACAACAATGAACCGGTTACAATCTGACTTCCTTTAAAGAAAGATAAAGATGAGGTATCCTCATAATACCACCATACATTACCACCGGTCACATTCACCTGAAACACCCCTGCTCCTTTCGAACAAACCGGATCAGATTTTACCAGGGAAGGAACAGGTGGTACATTAACACTAACCTTCACACTGTCGAAATTGGATGCCTCGCATTGTTCTTCGGATGCCTTTAGGTAGTAGGTCGTATTGCTTTGAAGATTTTGGAAAACAGGTTTTTGACCTATGAAAACAGGTTTTTGCAAATCGGTTTTATCAAACCATTTTAAGGTTCCCCAGGGTATACTAACTGCAAATGCTACTGAGTCGCCGGCACACACAGTAGGACTGGTTTTACCCGAAACAGCCGGTGGCTGATAAACATGCAAAGTAGAATGTTCGCGGCTGCTGGCGCAGATTCCGTTCCATACTTCCACAAAATAATCATAGGTACCTCTGCCGCCGGGAACAAACGTATAATCCTTGCCAAAAGCAACAGGCGTTCCGCCCGTGGGCTGGTTATACCAGCGAATCGTATCATTTCCGGATGCACCCAGGGTGAATGATTTACCAGAACTGTAACACGCAAAGGTATCTGCCACCACTGTGGGCTTTTGGGGAGCATAATTATTGCTTACAAAAGCTGTTACCATTACCCGTCCGCCTTTATTCAGACATCCATTGTTATTAGCTTCCACAAAAAGTGCAGTATCGCTGAAAAGTGGAACGGTTTGATAAACCTTACCTGTCAAAACACTTTTTCCGCCCGTAGAAACCCGATACCAGTTGATGAGCCCAATATTGGTTGAGGCCTGCAGATTGGCAGCCGCACCCTGACAAACAAAGGCATCCTTTACGACAGGTTTGTCGGGATAATCATTCACATTCAGATAAATTTTTACATAGCCTGAATTACAAGGTCCATTTTCTGCCCTCACCCAGAATGAATCATTTTTCTGGGCATTGATAACAGGATAACTGCTGCCTGAAAAGAATGAAGTATCGGTAAGTTTTCTATACCATTTGATAACAGCACCGGCATCGGTAGTCAAATCTATGCTGCCGGTATCACCCTTGCACGTATTGGCAGGCCTTTTCAATGCAGGATTGGCTGGTTTAAAATACACGGTTTTTATAACAGTGTCATTACAAGTTCCTGATCTGTAAGAATATACAGTAGATATCAATTGCACATTGAAATTCTTTTTGGTGGCTGGTTTGTATTTGCCTTCTACGCTATAAGTACTCCCAAAACTTCCGTCATAAGACCAGCGATGTGAATATTGAGGCAAATTATAGTATTGATAATAATTGTAATACGGGTGGCCACTTACATTAAATTTCTGTTGGTTCTGAAATTTTACGGTATCCAAAGATGGATAGCAGTTGTTTGTGATAGTGAAATCTGTACCAAACTTATATTTAACAAATGGCAATAACTGCGCATCAGCATCAAATGTTACACCTCCAATATTCAGCTGCAGATTTCTATACCATTTACCACTTACACTTCCGCAACCGAGATTTCTTTTGCGTCCGTCTCCCTGATTCCAGTCACTGGTAATCATGCTGGCTGAAACAGTTGTACTGT
>VHBA01000024.1 GCA_016872175.1 Sphingomonadales bacterium
GCAAAACCAACATTCTGGACGCGGTTTACTATCTGGCCAATACCAAAAGTTTTTTTAACGGAATAGACCAGCAGCTCATAAAGCACGGACAGGAATTTTTCAGTATTCACGGTTTCTTTGAAAATGAAACCACTACCGAGATTTTGGTAAATTTTGGCAAAGGCAAAAAAACGCTGAAGAAAAACGGCAAGGTTTACAGCCGGCTGATTGATCATATCGGCATCATACAAACGGTATTTATAACGCCGTACGATATTTCGCTGATACTGGAAGGCAGTGAAGAACGCAGGCGCTTTCTGGATTTTACCATCAGCCAAACCGACAGGCCCTATCTGGAGCAACTTAGTTTGTACAAAAAACTGCTGGATCAGCGCAACGCTTTTTTAAAGCAGGCCGACGGAAGACCCGTAGATCCCGTGTTGCTGGAAACCTTCGACGACCGCATGGCGGAAGCCGGACAGCGCATTTTTGAAAAACGCAGGGCTTTTATTGCCGAGTTCACGCCCTATTTCCAGAAATTTTACGGCTTCCTGAGCGGCGATGAAGAGCAACCTGCCCTGCTGTATGTGAGCGAATTGCATGAAAAACCGCTATTAGACATATTGTACCTAAACCGCTATAAAGACAGGGTTATGCAGCGTACCGGCAGTGGCACACACAAGGATGACCTGGAGTTTTTGCTCAGCGAATATCCGTTGAAGAAATACGGCTCACAGGGACAAATCAAAAGTTATGTCATTGCCTTAAAACTGGCTCAATACAAGTATTTTCTTGAGAAAACAGGCAAAAAACCCATTTTGCTGCTGGACGATATTTTTGAGAAAATTGACGGAAACCGGGCCGGAAAGTTAATGGAGCTGGTGGCAAGGGATTATTTCGGTCAAATTATCATTACCGACACGCATGCCGAACGGGTGAAGGAGCATTTGGAGGGGTTGACGGTAGAGAAAAAATACTTTGCGCTGGAAAGAACCCTTAATACAAGTGCTGCACCGGCTCAAAATTCCAGCGAAGACCCATGGTAAGCCATTTTCCGGATGATGCCTGCCAGCCGGTTTGGTTTCGGTAAAGCCAGCTCACATCCATATTCACATTGTGGCTGATCATGTAGGTTACATCAATCTTAAAAGAACGAATCTCTGAAATTTCGCCCTGCAGCATCTTTACTCCTTCATCGGCCACCCTCACATCATTGTCGCGGCGGGGATTGCTACCAAAGTTTTGTCCGTTCAGCCAGGGATCGTTACCTTGTGTGGCCAACATGGCCAGTGCATGAATACGAAGGTTGGCCAAGGCTTTGGGCTGAAAGAAACCTTTAAAACTCCACTCCCTGAAATTGCTGCCCAGCGGATGTGCCAGCGGCTGGTTGTAATGCGTGTAGCTGTTTAAAATATCGGAGTGCGAATAGGTGTAAGGTCGAACGGTATTGTACTCCGCCTGCAGCAATCCATTGAATTTTGGGGTTCTTAAAATCCGCATGAGGCCCAGCTGCCAGCCAAATTTATTGCCCCACCAGCCACCTTGTTTCAGCTTGTTTAATTTAAACTCATCGATTACGCCTTGTCCATAAAACCGCCAGCGGTAGGGCAGGCTGTAGGTAAAATCAAACGCCATCAGGGCATTATCGGCACTGCCGGCATTGGCTTCCACAGAGCGATAAAAGATAACAGGGTTCAGGTAATCCAAATCAAAACCGCCCTGGGGTCTGTTGTGAATGATCATTTCTGAAAAGCCAACTTCCAGTTTCTGAAAAGGATTGGCAAATGTTAAACTGCCACGGTGCAGGGCAAAATATTTTTTGGGTAATAACGTATTGCCCAGCAAGGGCGTAAACCCGTTCAGCTGACCATACAAATTCTGGTACTTAAAGGGCCCTATTGAGGTGTTTAAACGAACAAAACCATAAGGTGCAGCATAGTTGCTCAGGATGAGACTGCGGATGCCCTGGCCAATAAAAAACCGATCATGCCCTGCACTCATCACAATATGGTTTTTTGCAGATACATCATTCAGCAATGCAGCAGAAACATAGCCCACAGATTGCATGTAATCGGTTTTGGCCGATGCCACACCCCCGTTTTGTCCGGCGCCTTTCCACCAGCCCAGTCCGGGCACCACGCCCAAAGAATCGCGGTAGTGGTTCATAAACTGCGGGAAATAAGACTGATTTTCGGTAACACGCGTATAGAAAGCCACTTTCTGCTGAATATTACCGCGTATTTCCACACCGCGGCCATTCTGGTTAAACCTGCCATCGAATCCGCTGCCTGCCTGCAAATTCAATATTGGATTGATGATGAAGGTGGACTTCCCTTTTACGTTCACATCCTGCCAGCTGTAGAACATCCCCTTTCTGAGAAAAAAGGTTCTTCGAAAACATGACTTTCTTTTGTAGGCACTTTCCGACTCGGGATTATCTATCTGAAAATAAGGTCTGAAAGCCACACCGCGTATGGATTTTGACGTATCCTGGTTAAAATTCCAAACCCTTGGATTAAAACGCAAACTGTTGCCTCCGTCCTGTGTGATAATCAGCTGGGTTTCCTGCCAGCAACCAGGTTCATAAACAATATACTGGGCATTCGCCTTCAAGCAAAAGCAAAACAACAGCGACAGGAAAACCCTTGCTTGCATTTTGCAAACATACACACTGACGGTGATTTAATGAGAATCAGTACTTCGTAAAAATCCAGTAACCGTCTTTTTGGGTGGCAGGAACGCCATTAAACACCATGGATTTGATGTAGAAATAGGGTTTGCAGCACTCTGTCTCTTTGGGATTGAAAATGAGATGAATGGTATCAATATCCGTGTTGTTTTTCAGATACAAGGTATCGGCCGGATAGATTTTCCCGCTTTGGTATCGCGGATAGGTTGAAAACATGGAATCGTAGCGCATCAGCCAGGCAGGACTCCATTCAATGGAACCCATGGAATACGCACCAATCCAGACGCTGTCTGCCGGATACTTTGCCTGTGGCCCAAAAAACCAATCAGCTCCGGTTTTGCTATCCACAATTTTAAAACTTGCAGTTTCTTCACATACATAATCACAACGGTTGCATTGAAATTGCTGCAACAAAACGGCCATCAGCACCACCAGCGAAGTTAAAATCCATTTCATGATTTAAAGGTATACAAATTGTCGATAACGAACCCCCAAAAATACCCTTAATTTGTGGTATGCGAATCTTAGCCGGTCTAATTTTTACATTTATCCTACACATGAGCAAAGCCCAGAACACAAGCCCCATTCATTATTCGCTCAGCATTCCTGAGCCCCACACCCATTATGTGAAAGTGGAAATGGAAATTGTTGCCACCAATAAAAAGGAGGTACAACTAAGCATGCCGGTTTGGACACCGGGAAGCTATCTAGTAAGGGAATTCAGCAAAAGTGTGGAACGATTTGAAGCCACTACATCCGGAAAGCCACTATCGGTAACCAAAACAAACAAAAACACCTGGAGTATCGCCAAGGGAAAAGCCGAGAAAATCAATGTTTCCTATTGGGTTTATGCCTACGAATTCAGCGTGCGCACATCTTTTGTGGATGCGGATCAGGCACTACTAAATCCCAGCAGCATTTGTATGCTGGTGCAAGGGATGGAAAACAATTCAGGCACCCTGGGAATCAACCTTCCGGGCAGATACAGTAAAATCAGCACGGCTTTGCCAAAGAACAAAGAGGGTTACTACGTTTTTCAGCACTATGATGAACTTGCCGATTCGCCCATTCAGCTTGGGAACCACGAAGAATGGTCGTTTGACGTGCGTGGTATTCCGCACAAAGTGGCCATGGTGGGCATTCACAATGCAGATAAAACCCGTTTTCTGAAAGACCTGAAAACCGTTTGCGAAACCATGACCGATATTGTGGGTGTGCATCCCTGCAAGGAATACCTGTTCATTGTGCAAAATGTGGAAGCCGGCGGTGGCGGCCTTGAGCACCTAAACAGCACTGTGGTGGTAATGAGCAGACTGAACTGGAAAGATGAGAGCAAATACAAATCGTTTTTGGGCCTGTGTGCCCACGAGTATTTCCACCTGTGGAATGTAAAACGCATTCGTCCTTTGGAACTGGGTCCGTTTAACTACAGTGCAGAAAACTATACCGAACAACTTTGGGTGGCCGAAGGGGTTACCTCTTACTACGACGAACTGGCCATGCTAAGAGCCGGTTTTGTAAAACCTGCACAATTCTTGGCCACGCTGGAAGGTTATGTGAATGACCTGGAAAACAGGCCCGGCAGCAAAATCCAAACCCTGGCACAGAGCAGCCATGATGCCTGGATAAAAGAATACCGACCCAATGAAAACAGCAAAAACACCAATATCAGCTATTACGCCAAAGGTGTAGTGGTAGCAGCACTTCTGGATGCCAAAATCAGTTCGGCTACGCAAGGCAAAAAGAACCTGGATGATTTGATGCGGCTGCTTTGGAAAACCTATTATAACGAGAAGAAACGGGGCTTTAGCGTGGCGGAGTTTGAGGCCGCAGCATCGGACGTTGCCGGAACGGATTTAAAAATCTTTTTTGACAAACATGTGCGTTCATTGGAAACACCTGATTATCAGGGAGTTTTCAACGATGCAGGTATAACGGTAAATATTAAAACCGACAAACGGCAGGTAAGTGGAATGAGTACCGCGTTAGAAAACGGAAAAACTGTGGTGAAGTTTGTGGAAAGCGGCACACCGGCCTGGAATTCGGGCGTGAATGTAAACGATGAAATTGTTGCAATGAATGGTTTCCGTGTTAACAACGATGCCGATGATTTGCTGAAAAAACTGTCATACCCCGAATCATCAAAATTGCTGGTTTCCCGCGGTGGCATTATAAAAGAGCTCGATTTTAAGTTTGCTCCCACCGGCAGATTTTCATTGACGCTGGGCTTTGTAAAAGACAAAACCTCTCCTGCTCTGGAAAAATGGCTGGGAAAAATCAATTGATGATGACAGAAGTATTGATTGGACGCGAAAAACTGCAAAACTGGGTTGAACGCGTTTTTGAGCATTATGGATTTTCGGCAGAAAACGCCCGTCTGTCGGCTGATGTTTTAATCTCTGCTGATTTGCGCGGTATCGATTCGCACGGTGTGGCTCGCTTGTCGGGCTACCTAAGACTGATTGAGAAAAAACGCATCAATTCGGCACCGCAAATGAAGATTTTGCACGAAACGCCATCCACAGCATCCTTTGATGCAGATGGCGGAATCGGATTGGTTTCTGCACCCGCAGCCATGGATATTGCCATAGAAAAAGCCAAAAATGTCGGCAGCGGCTGGGTTGCCATTCAAAACAGCAACCATTTCGGCATTGCGGCCTACCATGCCATGAAAGCCCTTCCCTATGACATGATTGGCTTTGCAGTTACCAATGCCAGTCCGCTGGTGACACCCGCACTGGGTACAGAACGCATGCTTGGCACCAACCCCATCTGTCTTGCCATTCCTGCATTGCACGAACCGGCCTTTGTACTCGACATGGCCACATCTGCAGCCAGCAACGGAAAACTTGAAATTGCAGAACGAGCCGGAAAAAATATTCCCAAAGGATGGCTCACCCAAAAAGACGGTTCAGACAGCGAAAATCCATCTGAGCTAAAGAATGGCGGCATGCTGCTTACACTAGGCAGCGACATGGATCACGGAAGCTATAAAGGTTATGGATTAAGTGCAGTGGTAGATATTCTCAGCGGTGTGCTAAGCGGTGCTAACTATGGCCCCTGGGTTCCGCCGTTTGTTGCATTTCTGGATCCGCTGAATGACCTTCCAGGCAAAGGCATTGGCCATTTTGTAGGTGCTTGGAGAATAGACGGTTTCAGGCCGGCCGATGAATTCAAAACACACATGGACCAATGGATACAGCGTTTCCGAGAAACCAAGCCCTTGCATTCTAATCATCCAGTACAGATTCCCGGTGATAAAGAACGAGCTCATCATACTAAAAGATCCCTAAACGGAATTCCCCTCGTACAAAAAGTTTGGGAAGATCTTCAAAACATTTCTGCCCAAACCGGTATTGTATTAGCAACGTAATTCATGCAAAAAAAATCACACAAGATTATTGCACTGATTGTTTTTATTGCCATTATCCTAGGCACCGGTTTTGTAATATATCACTACAAACTCAAAGGCCGAAAGTCTTTGCGCAAAGGCGGTTACCGCACCGACTATAATCCGCGTTACGTAGACTCGATGGTAAGGGCAAAGCAGAAACAAAAGCACGATTAATTTATCTGCGTGTTTGATTAAATAAAGTTTTAGAACTTTATTGCGGCATGCACTATGCCATACCCCCGGGAAGTACGCAATGGTGGATTGGAATTGCTTTTTCACTGGCCTTTATTGCACTTCCTCCCTATTTTCTGCGCAATACTGCAGATGAAACCAAATCCGGAACAGGAAAAGCAATAGGCGCGTTTATCCTGCTATCAATTGTTGCAGGGCACTTTTATTTGATGAATGCCGGCAAATGGCATCTTCACAGTTCATTGCCGCTGCATTTGTGTTCCATGAGTGTGATTCTGGCCGGAATTATTCATTTCAGACCAGGACAAAACCTGTTTGAATTTTTGGTATACTGGGGACTCCCGGGTGCATTTCATTCCATAATCACGCCGGAACTCACCCACGGCTACTCTCCATTTCTTTATGTAGAATATTACATTGCCCATGGGGGAATTTTTGCCATGGCTGTATTTGCAACTTCCGTCTATGGCATGAAACTCAGAAAAAACAGTTGGTTCAAAGTGTGGTTATTTACACAGCCGGTACTTGCAGTTGTGGGAATTACCAATTATATAACCGGTGGCAATTATATGTACCTGAGTGAAAAACCCATTGCTGAAAATCCTTTTGTAATCGGAGACTGGCCCTGGTACATATTGGGACTCCAATTGGCCGGATTGCTGCATTTTGCAGTGGTTTACGGTATCTTTTATCTCTGCAAAAAAGTAGAACTCAATCCGCCAGCATCTGCTGAATTAGGTACTCCATAAAGGTTCTGTCAGTAAGTCTGTCCTCCAGTTTACCTTCAATGATATGGTTGAGCAGCTTATCGTTTTTGGCTCCCATATCCAGGGCGTACTTGTAAGGCGTGGTGTGAAATGTAGTAAGTTCATACTGGCTTTTAAACAAATCGGGATACAGCTCAGTTAGATCATGTTCCACATGCTTGCGGTGGAGGAAAGCTTCTGTTCCAACGAGATCGCGCATTTCTACAAAGTTCTGTATAGCCAGGCTGGCTATCGCATCAGCATTGGGCTTGCGGGCTTTTTGGTATGCATCCAGGGCTTTTGACCAATTGCCTTCATTTTCAGCAATCAATTCATCCAGCACAATACAATCCTCGAAACAGCAATTCATGCCCTGTCCGTAGAATGGGATAATAGCATGAGCAGAATCGCCCAGCAAAGCTGTGTTCTGTTTCACCCAGGGATAGCATCGCATCGTAACAAGTGTTCCCGTAGGATTGCCAAAGAAATCATCTATTAAACCCGGCATCATATCTACTACATCACCAAATTCTTTTTTGAAAAATTCAGTCACCAATTCGGGTGTATTGAGCGATGCAAAACTGTTTTCCCCCTCAAAGGGCATAAACAATGTACAGGTAAAATTGCCTCCGGGATTGGGAAGGGCAATCATCATGAAACTGGTTCTGGGCCAAATATGCAGGGAGTTTTTTTGCAAACGAAATTCTCCGTTTTCATCGGGCGTAATTTCCAGTTCCTTGTATCCATGTGCTTCGTAGGTCTGAGAGTAATTGAACCTGCTTGTCATAAAAGCATCGCGCACCGCACTGAATGCACCATCGGTTCCGATCACAATATCTGCTTTGTCTTCAACCGCATTGCCACTGGCATCCGTGTAACGGGTAATTCCTGTTTCCGGATCACAGAAAGTGCATTTATAGTCGAAATACATGTGTATATTGGGGTATGCATCAGCCAGTTGGAGCAATCTAATATTGAGCGCTCCGCGCGATACTGAATAAATGGCCTGTCCCTCTTTACCATAAGGCTGATAAGCCAGATTTCCCGCACGGTCATGCATCATGCGGCCGGTCATGGGAATAGCAATTTCCAGAATATCTTTGGCAATACCGGCTTTTTCCAAACCACGAATCCCACGGGTAGACAATGCAAGATTTATGCTCCGTCCACCCTGGTAGTTGCCCTGACGCATATCAGGTCTGCGCTCAAATACGTGCACTTCGTATCCTTTACGTGCCAAAAAAACGGACAGCAAGCCTCCCGACAAACCACCGCCAACCAAAGTAACTTTCTCAGCCATGCTGCAAAATTAAGCATTGGCGCATTTGGAATATTTCTAAAAAAGCGTTCATTTTGCCTTGCCGATGTATGTTTTCAGGATTCCCGGAATTTTCCCTGTGCTTTTTCCAAATTGGAAATGGCTGGGAAATAAGGAGGAAAAGGCTGTGTATCTAACGTTCGACGATGGTCCACACCCTGAAATAACCAAGTGGGTAATTGAAACATTGGCTGCCTTTGAAGCCAAAGCCACCTTTTTTTGTGTAGGAGAAAATGCCCAAAAGTATCCGGATATCATCAGGTTGGTTCAGAAAAACGGCCATAAAACCGGCAATCATACCCATAACCACCTGAAAGGATGGGAAAATCCTGATGCAGATTATATTGAAAATGTAAAAAAAGCTTCAACCCCACTACCCGGTAACCTTTTCAGGCCGCCTTACGGAAGAATACGCCCATCTCAGGCAAAAAAACTGCGGAATATGGGTTTTGAGATTGTGATGTGGAGCCTGCTAAGTTGTGATTACGACCCAAAACTGAATCGGGAAAAATCCCTCAACAAATTGATAAAACACACACGAAACGGCAGTATTGTTGTTTTTCACGACAGTGAGAAAGCCTTCGAAAATCTGAAATTCATATTGCCACCCTATCTTGAATTTCTTAAATCCAACGGCTTTGAAATGAAATGCCTGTGATGATTTTGTTTTGGATATCATTAATAATTGGACTGGTATACCTTGCCATTCAAATTTGGCAGTTAATTACCCTGCAGCGCTACAGGCTTTCCTACCTTCCTGAACCCGAAGAATGGCCCGAAATCAGCATTCTCATTGCTGCCAGAAATGAAGAAGACAACATTAAACAATGTCTGGATTCCCTTTTGGAAATGGATTATCCGGCCGATAAAATTCATATTATTTGCGGAAATGACCAAAGCAACGATAACACCGGTTTAATCTTGGCTGAATATGCAGTCAAATACCCACACATCAAAGCCATTGAAATACAGGACGACAACAGCGGTCTCAAAGCCAAAGCGCGGGTGATGGCCCAGCTGGAAGCTTTTGCCAAGGGTGAATTCTACCTGATAACCGATGCTGACATTCGGGTAAAGCCTCAATGGGCCAAATTCATGGTTAGAAGCATGGAAAAAGAAACCGGCGTTTGTAGCGGAACCACAGTGGTGAAAGGCAATGGCGCATGGGGGAAAATGCAGGAAATGGACTGGGCTTACTTCATGGGCATGTTAAACATTATTTCGTACAACGGGGTTCCGGCTACGGCCGTAGGCAACAACATGGTTGTTCGTGGGGAAGCTTATCACCAGGTTGGCGGATACAAGGGTATTCAGTTTTCCATTACGGAGGATTACAAGCTATACAGCGAAATCTGCAAGAAAGGCTGGAAATGGAAAAACATCATGCAAAAAGAAGTGACCGCCTACTCGGCCCCGGTTTTTGGTATTGGGACATTGCTGCATCAGCGAAAGCGCTGGCTAAGCGGTGGTCGCGAACTGCCCTGGTACTGGTGGTTGCTGTTTGGCGTTTTTGGCCTTTTTTATTTTTTAATTCCTGCACTCATTTTCATACAACCCATTACCGGGCTTATCATCTGGACTATGAAGTGGGCACTTCAGACCATCCTGATCGCCGGAATTTATCGCTTAATTGATGAACCCAAGCCTGGATTGTTCAATTTTTTGGTGTATGAAATTTTCATCACAGCAAATACAATATTCACAGCCATTTTCGCACTTCTCCCTTTAAAAACCAACTGGAAGAACCGCCATTATTGATTTCTTTATTTAGAATCTATCTAAATAATTATCCACACTATTTGGAATGTTTCTAAATAGATGATTGTTTTGCCGTCAAATGGACACCGTGAAGCGATTGTTAGCAGCCCTTTTCCTACCCACACTTTTATATTCTGATGCCCTGGCACGGGAATATGGTGATACGGGCAAGCCCGCTTATCTGCCTGATGTGAACGTGGTGGGCACCGCCAGAAACCATAACACCATTCACTTGCCGGAAATTGTGGGTACGCAAATTTACGCGGGCAAAAAAAACAACCTCATTCTGCTTAAAAACCTAAACGCAATTGTAGTAAACAACAGTATGCGGCAGATAATGGCTAAGGTTGCCGGCATTCATGTTTGGGAGAGTGATGCTTCCGGTATTCAAATTGGTATTGCCGCACGCGGACTAAGTCCCAACCGCAGCTGGGAATTTAATAACCGCCAGAATGGCTATGACATTGCCTCAGATCCGTTTGGTTACCCAGAAGCTTACTATAATCCGCCCATGCAGGCTGTGCAAAAAATACAGGTGGTGCGAGGAGCCGGTTCCCTTCAGTACGGACCACAGTTTGGTGGCATGGTAAACTATGTTTTGAAAGATGGCAGTGACATTAGCAAATCCTTTCAAGTAGGAACACAACAGACCATTGGAAGATTTGGCCTTATAAACACATTCAATTCAGTGGGCGGAAACACCAAAAAACTCAACTACTACGTTTTTTACGATCAGCGACAAGGCAATGGCTGGAGGCAAAACAATCGGTTTCAGACAAAAACACTATTTGGTACATTCACCTGGAAAGCTCGTAAAAACATCAATTTTACGGCCGAACAAACCGTGTATTCGATGCTTAGTCAACAGCCTGGCGGATTGACGGAAGACCAGTATCATATTGACCCACAGGCAAGTTATCGAGCCAGAAACTGGATGAATATTCCATGGTATATAAGTGCGCTAAAAATGAATTGGGACATCAACGAAGATACACGCTTACAAGCCAAGGCATTTTATATCAATGGCGACAGAAAAAGTGTAGGATTTTTAAAATCAGCTACAACGAGAGACACCGCCAATAGCGTTACAGGCAAATATGCCAACCGTGAAGTATCCCGTGATTTATACAGCAATTTCGGCACGGAATTATCGCTGCTTCGTGAATATAAAATTGGCCAACAAAAACACACATTTACGGCAGGTATCCGTTATTACACCGGCCTTACCACTCGTTTCCAGAAGGGCATCGGAACTTCAGGCAGTGACGCCGACTTCAGCATTTCCACACCACAATTTCCGGTTGATTTACGTTTTAAAACGCTAAATACAGCAGGCTACCTGGAAAACGTATTAAGGGTGGGGGGAAAATGGCTGATTATACCAGGAGTTCGTTTTGAAAACATTTTATCGCAAACCGATGGCCGAATTGAATTTAATACCAACGGAGAAGAAATATTGACCCGCTATGAGAAACGCGGAAGAAACTTTGTTCTGCCAGGCATTGGCATAGAGTTTCATGCTTTCCGGCATGCCGAATTTTATGCCAATTATTCAAAAGGGTATCGGCCTGTGTTATTTTCCGATTTGGTTCAAAACAATACCACAGATGTAATTGATCCCAACCTGAAAGATGCCTCAGGCTATAATGCAGATATGGGATTGCGCGGAAATATTGGAAAATTCCTACGTGTGGATATTGGTCCGTATCTGTTGCAATACAATAGCCGAATCGCATCAATAAGCAAAACCGACAGTAGCGGAAACATCTATATTTTCAGAACTAACGCCGGAAGCACCACAACTATGGGAGTTGAGAGCATGGTCGAAATTGACCTCATGGAAGCATTATCTGTAGAAATATGGAAAATGCCTGTGTTTTTAAGTTATTCATTCAATCACGCACGATATAACAATTTCATTTACACATCAGTTAAAAACGGCACCATCGCTGAAAACAACCTCAAGGGGAATTTGGTAGAAAATGCACCTGCAACTATCATTCGTGGTGGCTGGGGTTTGGAATACAAAAAAATCCAGTGCAATATTCAGTTCAGCAAGGTTTCTGGATTTTACACCGATGCACAAAACACGGAAACTGCCTCAGCCAATGCCCAAACAGGGAAACTACCCGGCTACACAGTCTGGGATGTAAATGGTTCTTTCCCTGTATACAAACAAATAACAGCCAGAATTTCCGTCAATAATTTAATGAATGTAGCCTATGCCACCAGAAGAGCCGGAGGCTATCCAGGACCCGGAATTCTCCCTGCAGACGGTCGCAATATTATGGTAGCAGTTTCTGCTGTTTTTTAGTAGTCAATGACTAAAAACATAGACGGTAAATAAAAAACCTGAGCATAAACTTGTTTTATTGAAAACACATGCAGTATTTTTGTTCGATATTATGCAAAAAATAAATCGTTTTTGTGTTGCCGCAGTGCTAATTTCCATAGTTTTTACCGCCTGTAAATATGAAGATGGTCCAGGCATTTCCCTTCGTGCAAAGCGCGATCGTATCGCTAATGAATGGATTGTTGGCGAATTTATCTATGATGGAAAAAATGTTACTGATTCTGTTAACAGCCGACAAGATACATTTAGTATCATTTTCGAAATGACCCGTACAGGTTCGTATTCGGTTGAATGGGTTCGCTACACTGTTGACCCAAACAATGGAATGAAGTACTACGGAACTTCACATGCTACCAACCACAACCTTAATAATTCAGGTCCGGCCATGTGGAATCCTCAAAATATTGGAAACTACGGTCGCAAGATGCCCATACCACTTAAAGTTCTTGGTGCCAGAGGTTTCTGGAGCTTTGATGAAAAACACAAAAAAATCAGCATAGGACCCGAAAGCTCTTACAATGCTGAACCAAGTAATGGTAATAGATATCACGAAAACGCACGCTTTTGGAATATTACCAAACTGAAAGAAAAAAATATTGCCTTCAAAGGAGTTGATTCTACCGGCAAGTCATGGTCAATGCAATTAAAAAACCTTAACAGAGAACCTTACTGGTATTAATAAAAAAGCTTATCATAACAAAGGCTTCCAATGGAGGCCTTTTGTTTTTGTGAATATAGAATGACAACACTGCAGGAAGATTACAACACCCAACGAGAACATCTCAACATTTCTGAATATGGAAGACAAATTCAGGAGTATGTTAAACACATCCAAGCCTTACCTGATAAGGATATAAGAACAAAATGGGCCAACAGTGTAGTTAATATTATGGCTACGCTAAATCCTGAACTGCGTCAACAAAGTAATTACAGGGAAAAACTTTGGGGGCATCTGTATCAAATTGCCGATTTCAACCTTGATGTTGAATGTCCTTATCCTGTTCCAACCCGCGAAGACAAAGCCAGAAAACCTTCTCCTATTCCCTATTTTGACTCCAAAATCAAGTTTCGTTTTTATGGTCGCAACCTCCAAAACATGGTTGATAAAGTGGGCGAAATGGAAAATGGTGAGTTGAAACAGGATTTGGTTAACTTGATTGCATCTTTTATGTTCAATAGCTGTAAGAGCTGGAACAATGAAAACCTGAGCAATGATGTAATTGCAGAACATTTAAAGATTTTGTCCAAAGGTAAACTTACTCCGGAAGGACAAGACATTGTGGTTTCGCCGGATAATAGCCCGGCTGCCTTTAACCAGCAAGGCAAACAGCCTCGCAAATTCTTTAAACGCGGCGGACAGAAAAAAGGTCGGTTCAACAGAAATAACGGAGGATTCAGAAGACACTGATATGGAAGTTTTTAAAATTGAAGGCGGCCACAAACTCAAGGGAGAACTTACACCACAGGGAGCTAAGAATGAGGCACTGCAAATTTTGTGCGCAGTATTGCTAACTCCTGAAGAAGTTATAATTGAAAACATTCCGGAAATACGTGATGTTCTCAAATTAATTGAATTATTGCACAGTCTGGGTGTAAAAACCCACAGGATTGAACGTGGTAAATACAGTTTCAAGGCAGACAACGTAGATATTGACTACCTGAAAACTGCAGAATTCAAGAAACAGGGCGCGGCACTTCGTGGAAGCATCATGATTGTTGGACCTTTGCTGGCCAGGTTTGGTAAAGGATACATTCCCTCTCCCGGTGGCGATAAAATTGGCAGACGCCGCTTGGATGTTCACTTTGAGGGTTTCGCACAGCTGGGTGCAACGTTTGAATATTTGCCGCAGGAAAGTTTCTATCAGGTGCATGCTAAAAAACTGAAAGGCAACTACATGTTGCTGGATGAAGCTTCGGTTACAGGAACTGCCAATATTGTTATGGCAGCTGTTTTGGCGGAAGGTACAACCACCATTTACAATGCAGCTTGCGAACCATACCTGCAGCAGCTCTGCAGCATGCTCAACAGCATGGGAGCCAAAATATCAGGTGTAGGATCCAATATGCTGATTATTGAAGGCGTTAATTCTCTGAAAGGTTGCACACACCGCTGCCTGCCGGATATGATTGAAATTGGCAGTTTCATTGGCATGGCTGCTTTAACGCAGAGTGAAATCACATTGAAAAACTGCCGTGTAGATATGCTGGGAATAATTCCCCGAATGTTCCAAAGACTGGGAATACAGATGGAAATTAAAGGGGATGATATTTATATCCCTGAAAATAAGAATTACGAAATTGACACTTTTATTGATGGAAGCATTCTTACCATTTCAGATCAGGTATGGCCCGGATTTACTCCTGATTTAATTTCTATTGCCCTGGTAACAGCTACCCAGGCCCGCGGAACGGCACTCATTCATCAGAAAATGTTTGAAAGCCGCCTGTTTTTTGTCGATAACCTGATCGATATGGGAGCCCAAATCATTCTTTGTGATCCCCATCGAGCAACGGTAATTGGTCTTGACAGAAAAACGCAGTTAAAGGGAATAACAATGTCTTCGCCCGATATACGCGCGGGTGTGGCGTTGCTAATAGCCGCCATGAGCGCAAAAGGAAACAGCACCATCCGTAATATTGAGCAAATTGATCGTGGTTACGAGCGGATTGAAGAGCGGCTAAACCCACTGGGAGCTGTTATTCAGCGCACGGTTCAAGATTAATTTTTTCTTCGGGATTTTTTACTCCTGATACCTGTGCTTATGCCTAGGTAAAAGTCAAGCCCGTTATAGCTATTGCTATTAATTGACTTCAAAAGATTATCTGTTCCAAAAAATAAAGGACCAATTCTGGTAAACCAACCCAAACCCACATTTTTGTAATCATTGTAAAGACAAAGAGGCATTGAACACTCTATCCATTTGTTTTCTATGCGAGGAATTAAAATAAGTGATGAAGGGCGTCTCAGTGCAATATCTCTACGGCTTACCACGGCCTGCGACCAGTTGACACCAACGTATATCCATTTTAAAACATTCCAGTCAAATTGCACATTTAAAGTCGATGGTATTGATGCAGTGATTTTACCCGACCCTTCCTGATAATTCATATTATTACGTGCAAACGTTCTTACATACTGTATTCCACTGTCAATACTGCTTGCAAAAGCTTTTCCAAAGCCAGAGTCAATATGTAATTTAACAGGATTCTGATTCATGATTCTAAATGTTTTTCCATTTTTTCCATAAGTAATGAAACCCATATCAAGCAATGAAAAGCTGAGTTTCCATAAATAGCGGTTTTTGGAAGTTAATAATCTGATTTTATTGGGGCGATGTTCATAAATGAATCCGGCATCCCAACCAAAACCACCACCTAATATTTCAGAAAAAGAGGGCAAAGCCCATTGATATATCCCCTGAGTTAAGCGATTTAATATTGAACCCTGGGTAAATCCGGCAGATACATCCGATTGACTTATCATTAGGCTATCACCACCAAGGGTATTAATTTGAAAACCATTATTAACAATATATCCGGAACCCAGTCCCATTAAATATTTTCCGGTTGCCCCGGCTTTTGCATAATGGGACTTTTTATTGTATAAAACGTGAGCAATAGAAAAACTTAATTCCTGATATGCGTTTACATTCATGGTAAAACGACTATCTGTAATTTGGGTAATCGCATTTTGTCTATCTATAATGCCTTTGCCAAATTGAACCAGCGGCTCAGCAACCTGATTTAGCTGTAAGGAACCTCTAGTTCTGGAAGCAACCGCAAAAGCTCCATTCTTTCCAAGTCTGTTCATATATGCCGGACCACGGTTTTCAATTCCCACATACAAATTTTTAGGCTTTCCATTTAGATTTTCTTTTATCCAGCTGCCCTGCCAGTCAATATTACCATTGGTGTTTTTATAATTATCAGGAACAGTTCCAAAAACCATTTGCTTAAATGAGAAAGGTAACTCAAGACTTGCGTAATCATTGGCAAACAAAACTGCCGTTGTCACAATGTTACTATGCTTTTTAAACCGAGCATCTGCAATTCCGGCAGGATTCGTGTATATGGCATGTACGCCATTGAAATTGGAAAACTGAAGTCCTGTCAGTTGCTGGGTAAATCCCATAAAAGGATGCAGAATAAAACTCAGCACCAAGTAAAAACGTGAAGACATAAATTCATACGCAATCTACACAAAATGCGCATAAAAAAAGCCGTCATAAAAGACGGCTTTTTAAAAAGTTGTTTAATTCTTATTTCAGCAGCATAGCCTGGCTAACAGCGCCAAATGAACCTGACATTCTTACGAAGTAAGATCCGGCAGGCAATTCAGCTACATTGAAGCTGATGCTTGAAGTGCCGGCAGCGAAGTGCTGCTTGGCAATGCTCTTCACTTTCTGTCCCTGTGCATTGAAGATATCAACAGACACATCAGAAGCTTGCTTCAGTTTAACCTGAACCATCAAATCGCTATTTTTAGCGGCGGGGTTAGGATATACATTGCTGATATCTGCACCTGAATTTTCAAAACGCTTGTTACCCAGATTGAAGTAGTTCACATGGAATCCTGAGTAAAGGTAAATGCGCTGTGATGAAGGAATATTGTAGGGCAGGAACCATTCCGTAGCGCGCGAGGAGTAACGCTGGCTGCTGAAGTTAATCAGGGCGTAGTTATAGAATGCCTGACCCTCAAGACCAGTTTGAGCCTGAACGCAGTAGGGCTGGAATGCACTGATTTTCTTCACAGGATCGGTAGCGCGGCTGGTATCGCGGCCATAAATCATGGTATCACCCATTTTATAGCTGTAGTTAGGCTTCATATAGGCAGTAAATCCAAAAAGACCTGTACGGTTAGCTGCATTCATGTCGCGAACGGAAACGGGTGGATTCAGAACCTGAACAAACTGTCCTGTGTATGAAGCAGATGAGGATACAAAAAAGTCCTTGGTATTGGATCCTGTATCAAGAAGATACTTGTATTCACGAATCGCATTGGGGCTGCGAAGACCTTTCAGTACAGGGGCATAGGTGTTTTCGCCTGACTGCCAGCGAAGTCTCGAAAATCCGCTGTCATCGTAAACCTGAACAATCAGTGAATCTGTATGACTGGGAACAGGATTATAATACTTGTATACGAAGAAGAAGGTATCTACAGTGTAGTTATTAAACTGCGAGAGACGTGTAGTCAGATAATCAGCTTTGGGATCAAGGGTTGCACCTACACCATGAATGTAAGCATGGTCATTGCGGGTAGAATAACGAAGAATGGGCAATGAATCGGGCCAGATATGGAAATCTCCATAATACAGATAAGACTCACCTGCAGCACGGGCTTCGTCTACGGCAATGTACCAGCCGTTGCCGGCATCTCTGCGTGAAAGACCTTTACCTTTTACAGTGTGGGGCAACTGATTGTCAGCACGCTTCAACTGAGACTGAACGCCCTCACTGAGTACATTCTGCTGAGCCACCAACGCACCACTGCCCAAAATTGCGGCAGTGAAAACGAGTAATAATTTTTTCATAGGTTCTATTATGATTGTTCTTTTGTTTGCAAATATAACGTTTACGTTAATTCATATCAAATTTAAGGCAAAGCATGCAAATACTGCAGTCCGTGACATAGTTTTACACATAACAGACTTTTGGAATAGACTAAATATCTCCTTCCAACGGCCTGATTAATAGTTCTTCGGTGCAAGCATGGGTGTTGCAGTTCCATGCATTGAACATCATTTCTGCCACATTTTCTGGCAATACAAACCTACTTTGAGGAAGCCCTGCACCTACCCAACTGTCCGTTAAGGTTGCACCCGGCATCACCGCGGTAACACAAATTCTTCGGGGTTTCAGTTCTTCACGGAGTAATTTGGTCAGTCCAAGCAATGCAAATTTGCTGATACAATAACTGCCACCATTGGGATAAGCTATGATACTGGCAATAGAACACATATTAAATACATGAGCCCTGCTATTTTCTGTCATAGCAGGAATTATAGTGCGGGAAAGATGATAGGCAGATGATACGTTTACAGTCCAAAGTTTTTCAAAAACTCCCTCATCTTCATTCAAAACACTTCCCGGCAGGAAAGTTCCGGCATTGTTAACAAGGACTGTACAACCACCCAGAAAATCCAATGCTTTTTGACAAAAGCCAATGGCCTCTTCCTTTTGGTCCAGTGCAGCAGCAAACCCCGCTATTCTGGCTCCCGGAAATTCCGATTGCAGCGCTTCAGTAACCTTTGCTACATTTACGGGTTTTGTGCCACAGAAAGCCGCATCGAAACCGGCATGCAGGAATCTTTTTAATATAGCCATCCCAATTCCGCGGGTAGCACCGGTAACAATAATAGTTGGTATATTTGTCATTTAATTTAGGTGGTAGGGCGACTCCATGAAAAACTTGGGAATACGCACCCTTACTATACCTTCGGCCGTACTAAACAGGTAAATGCCTTCCATTTGACCATATGGTGAAACAATAGGACAATAGCTGGAATAAGAAAAAGATTCACCGGGCAATATTTGGGGCTTCATGCCCACAACACCCTCACCTTTGACTGTTCGATGATTACCATAGGCATCGGTGATATTCCACTCTCTTTCTAATAGCTGAACCGGCTCATTGTTTTCATTGGTTATGGTTATCTGATAACCAAAAACAAAAACCGGCTGATTTTCTCTGCCATCGATTTGGATAAACCTACAGCTAACAGAAACCTGAATACTATGTGTTGTGCAAGAGATCAATTGCTTGAGTAACAAAGATACCCTAAAATTGATTTAATCCTCATCCATTGATCGGCTATTGCCAGATTCCTCGTCATCAGATTTTTCCTCTTCCTCGTTTTCCTCTTTCTCTGAAGGACGAACCAGCTCATCCATTTGTTCCTCAGTGAGGACCTCCTTGGGTTTTGCACTCACCTTAACCAGGTATATGGTGTCATCTGTTTCAAGACGCACCGCTGTAACAATTTCCCCCCTGGAATTAGGAAAGCGAATGGTTCGTCCGGCTATACCGGTAGGATACGTCTCATCATAGAGTTTTATCAACTCTTCACTTAGTTTGGAATAATCGGTAACTACCTTTTTCTTTTCCATGTACAGACCTCAGCAAAAATAATATGGATTGAAAAAAAAATAAAGACTTGCTACGATTGTATTTTCTGTATGTTGATAACCATGAGGATTTCTCGCCACAATGACTGCTTTAAGCGCGATTCTACCTTCGGATCATATTCTTTCAATGCGAACTTAAACCGATAATGAACCAGGTCTTTCTTGAACTCCACAACCTTAAGTTTGGCACTGTCATGACGAACAAATTGTTCTTCCTTATTCAGCACCTTTTTCAGCATTCCTTCCAAAGACACTGCATTTATGCTCTGGGCACTCTGAATCTCAAAATCTATGCTACTGTGGTGGCGGGGATTTCGGCTAAAATTAATGATCTGAGAATTCACAAAAACATTGTTGGGAATAATAATCATATCATCATCATCGCTAAGCAAATGCACACTCATGAGGGTGATATTTTCAATCCGGCCCTTATGCTCGCCTATTTTCAGGTAATCGCCTATTTGTATGCTGTCGCCAAACATTAGAATCATACCGTTTAATCCATTGAGTATATAATCCTTAAACACAATGGCCAGCGCTGCCGCAATAATGGTGATGCTGGTAAAGAACTCCTTGATGGTTATTCCAAAAACATGCAGAAACAGAAAAAACAACCATATACTCAGTAAAACATACGTAAGGTTATTCAGTCCAATTATGAAATTATCGGTGTTTTTGAGATTCTTTCGCTTGCGATACAACCAAATTCCTGTAGCCCTGCCCACCAGGATAACGATTAGCAGAACGAGAAAAACCTTATAACCCATTATTGACGGATGATTGGCAATCCAAACTTCGTAGGATGACATATTTGCAAAGTAATTCCAAAAACATGAATATGTTACATGAAATTTGCAGGAAAATTAATGACTGCTGAAACCCAAATATCATTTGGAAGAACTCAATTCACCGCTACTTCAGATGGGGTGTTGTTTCATCAGGATTCGGGCAAACTTATCATTTCAGACTGCCATTTCGGCAAAACCACCCATTTCAGGCGAAACGCCCTGCCCATTCCGGAACAAGCCATGCAAAAAGATTTTCTTCGGTTGGAAGCGGTTTTCAATAGGCTCAAACCCACTTCCATTATATTTCTTGGCGATTTGTTTCACAGTTATGAAAACAGGGAGTGGAATATCTTGTCTGAATTTTTATACACCCGAATAAAAAGTCAGTTCATACTGATTTTAGGCAACCATGATATTCTCCACAAAAAATCTTATGAAGCTGCCGGTTTTGAACTAAGAACACACGATACTATCAATGATATCTGCCTGGTTCACGATCTTGCAGATGCGTCAAACGAATCTAAATTTAACATTTCGGGGCACCTGCACCCAGGATATAAAATAAAAGGCAACGGCAGGCAGCAAATCCTTCTTCCCTGCTTTTATGTAAGCTCAAGTTCTCTGATTATGCCGGCGTTCGGAAGCCTAACAGGCCTCGCTATCATGGAAAAGAAGCATAAAACAGACAGCATTTTCTGTTTTACCTCAAATTCTATTTTCGAGGTGATTTAACTGTTCATACTTACCAAAAACTCTGTATTATCTTTGGTGTTGTGCATATATTTCAGGAAGGTGTTCATAGCTTCCTCGGGGTTCATATCGGCCAGGTGATTGCGCAATACCCACATACGTTGCAGGGTGGTCTTGTCTATAAGCAAATCTTCACGTCGTGTGCTGCTGCCCAGAATATCAATGGCAGGGTAGATGCGCTTGTTGGACAGTTTCCTGTCGAGCTGTAATTCCATATTGCCGGTACCTTTGAATTCTTCAAAAATTACTTCATCCATTTTGGAACCGGTATCGGTAAGGGCAGTGGCAATGATGGTAAGCGAACCGCCGTTTTCAATATTACGGGCGGCGCCGAAGAAACGCTTGGGCTTATGCAATGCGTTGGCATCAACACCACCCGACAATATCTTGCCTGATGCAGGCTGAACGGTATTGAATGCGCGGGCCAAACGGGTGATGGAATCCAGCAGAATAACCACATCATGACCGGATTCTACAAGGCGTTTGGCCTTTTCCAACACAATATTCACCAGTTTCACATGCTTGTCGGCCGGCTCATCAAAGGTACTGGCCACTACTTCTGCTTTCACATTTCGGGCCATGTCGGTCACTTCTTCAGGCCTTTCGTCTATGAGCAGAATAATCATGTAAACTTCGGGATGGTTTTTGGCAATGGCATTGGCAATGCCTTGCAGCAGCCAGGTTTTACCTGTTTTTGGCTGTGCCACAATAAGTCCACGCTGACCTTTACCTATTGGAGAAACCAGGTCTATAATTCTGTTGCTGTAATGAGAAGGATCATCACAAAGATTTAATTTTTCGTTGGGAAACAGCGGTGTAAGGTGCTCAAAAGCGACGCGATCGCGCACTTCCTCGGGTGTTTTACCATTTACGCTTTCCAGTTTCACCATGCAGAAATATTTTTCATTGTCTTTGGGTGGGCGAATGGTGCCTTTCAGCGTATCTCCTACCTTCAAACCATTCTGTTTGATCATAAAACTGGGAACATAAACATCATCCGGAGATGGCATATAGTTGTAATCGGGGCTGCGCAAAAAACCATATCCGTCCGGAACGGTTTCCAAAACACCCTGCGTGGTAACCACGCCTTCCATTTCGGTGTAGGAAATAAGTTGTTCACGGCGGCGCTGCTCTTCCTTGTTTTGAACAGGTTCCTGCGGCAGACCACTGTGCTCTCTTGTCACCGGTTGTGTAACTTCAGCAGAAGGCACTTTTTCCTGCTTTTCGGGTATAGGTGGAATAAACGCACCTAAATCTTCTTCCGAAATGGCATAATTATCAAGTTTTTCCTGCTGTTTGGCAATAGGCTTTATTGGTTTTGCAGGCCTCTCATTGCTAACAGGAATTTGCTCCTTTGCTGCCTCTTCCGGGGCATCAGATTTGGAAAATCTTTTCCTCTTGCGCTTTTCGCCTTCATCAGGGGAAGCGTCCTGCGGTTTCCGGGCACCTGCAAACTTATCCAGCACTTGCTGAATCGCTTCCATTAGCTCATTTTTCTTCAGTTTGGCTGAATTTGGAATTTCAAGGTTGTTGGCCAGTTCTTTGAGATCGGCCAATGACATAATGCTCAGGTCAGGTTTATCTGCCATAAATAATAGAAACAGTGAATGATTGTAAGGAGTTCAAATAATATTCAGGAGCCTATTTCTGGATGACTGCGCATCCTGATTTCAGCGATTTGACACCACAAATGTAGGGTAACCCGATAACTTTTCCAAGTTATGGCTTAAATCCATACCCTTGCACCTTCTGTGCAGTTGTTGCAAATATCAATTTTGGTTCGGCCCTGCTTTAGTTTTTGACCGAATGCCCGCCTGAGACTGCCCTTCCAAACTGCTTTCAGGCCTGTTTCATGAACATTGCCCAGATTGTGGACTGCGTCTTTGTCAAAGCAACAGGGAACCATGTCTCCGTTCCAGGTTAGCACAGGGTTTCTGTGAAAACGGCCACATCGGTTTTTCTTTGCGGCTTTGAGTGCAATCCGGCCTTCTTTTTCGCGGTAGCGTGCGTAAGCAGGATTGGCGGGCAGCCATTTGTCAGCATTTTCAAAATCGTAAATCTGGGCGGTTTTAAGCTGCAGTTTGTCTACGCCAATTTCTTTGGCCAGTTTCTTAATGGCAGGAATTTCATGTTCGTTGTGTGCAAACACAATAAACTGCCATACCACCACCGGATAGCTCACACCCAGGGCTTTTCGGGCTGATAGTATATTTCGGGTTCCCGCTATAACCTTATCCAGCTCTCCATCTATCCTGTATTCGGCATAGGTTTGCTGCGTGGCACCGTCTATGCTGATAATCATGCGTTTTAGGCCGGCTTCCACCGTTTTACGGGCAGTTTCAGGCGTAAGAAAATGGGCGTTGCTGCTGGTGGCTGTGTAAATTCCCTTTTCTGTTGCGGCGGCAATCATGCCGGTAAAATCCTTGTTGATGTACGGTTCCCCCTGGAAATACAGCGTAATGTAACCGGTGGTGCGGCTAATTTGCGGCAGAATGGTATTGAACTGCTGCAATGACATTTTCCCCGTGGGCCTATTAAATTGCTTCAATCCGCTGGGACATTGCGGACAGCCAAGGTTGCAGGCCGTGGTGGGTTCAATGCTGATGGCGGTGGGCATACCCCAGAATAGGGGCTTTCGGGTAAAACGGGAGATGAAATTGGATAGTTCTACCTGGAAGGTGTTTATAAACCTGGAAGGTCTAGCGTACGCGCGCACGAGGTGCCAGCTATCTTTCAGTCCCAGGTACATCAGCCGTCGTATTGTTCGAAGGTATATTGTTTTCGGTTATAACCCATTGCTTTTAGTCGGTGTCTTGCCTCTTTGCACATGGCTTCCCAGCCGCAGACGTAAAAATGGGCATCGCGCTTGTCGGTGAATATTTCTTCATACACTGCATGCACATATCCTTTTCTTTTCGCGTCTTCTTCCCTGCTCAACACCGGAATAAAGTGAAACCGCTCATATTGCATATCCCAAGCCTCAAATTCAGCTTTGTAAAGAATATCCTTATCATATCGGTTTCCAAACACCAGATATACATTGTGTTTCAGTTTACCTGATTTAAGCAAATGTCCAATCATACTGCGGAACGGCGCAACGCCTGTGCCTGTGCAGATAAAGCAAAAATCTTTTTCCCATGTTTCAGGCAAAACCATACTCCCCAGTGCTTCCGATATTTCTATGGTATTCCCCGGTTCCATTTTCCAAAGCAGAGGCGTAACCTTACCTCCCGGATTCAGCACAATGCACAATTCAATCAGGCCGCTATCGTTAGGCGGATTGGCAATGGAATAGCTGCGTTCACTATCCTGCAAACGAATGGTGATGAATTGCCCGGGAAGAAATCTAAATTCTTGGTCAGACTTCGGTTTCAGGAAAAACCGTTTTACGGAATCCGTTTCCTGAATGATTTTATCAATAACCGCCTGCATAGAATGAATGCAAATTTACAACGGCATGTTACATTTGCACTCATGAACTTTCAGGGATTAATATTGGTGGGACTCGGCGGCTGCATTGGCAGCATGCTGCGCTTTTTTGTTGGGTCTTACCTTCCATTTGAAACTTCAAAATTTGCCTGGGCTACCTTTACAGTAAACATGCTAGGATGTCTTTTTATTGGATTGGGTATGGGTAAAATTCAGGATGAAAACCTGAAACTGCTGCTGGTAACCGGCATGCTGGGCGGATTCACCACATTTTCGGGCTTTGGCTGGGAGCTTTTCCAATACGCTCAGGCCCAGGAACACATTCGCGCTTTGATATATGGAATTTTTTCCGTATCTTTGGGTTATACCCTTGTAATAATCGGCAGGAAATTTGCTGATGTTTTGTAAGATGATGCGAACCATTCTGTTTTCTATCCTGATGTTGCTGTCCTGCAGACTGCATGCTTCACGCATTCTCATACCCATGGATGAAACCCAGAAAAACCACCTGAAAAGTTATGGTCTGGCATTTTGGGTGCTGCAGCAGGAAGGGCGCGAAGTGAACTGGCTGCTCAACTACAAAGGCGGCAGCTTCATGATTGCCCACACCCCGCAAACCGAAAGCGAGTGCAAAATTCGCGGTGTTTCTTATGATGTGATTTCTGAAAGCGAGGCCAACAGCATCGAAGCAACCATCAGCAACCCCGAGGTGAATATGAATGTGGTGAAACTGCTTACCGCGCCTAAAATTGCGGTTTACAGCCCCAAAACCAAACAACCCTGGGATGATGCCGTTACCATGGTGCTCACCTACGCCGAAATCCCCTACACCGTAATATTTGATGATGAAGTATTGACTAACAAACTCCCCGAATATGATTGGCTGCACCTGCACCACGAGGATTTTACAGGCCAATACGGCAAATTCTGGAGCAGTTATGCGAGTGCACCCTGGTACCAAAACGAAGTTCACGAAGCGGAAGAAATGGCATCCAAATACGGCTATGCCTCAAACCGAGAACTGAAACTGGTTGTGGCCAAAAAAATCAGGGATTTTTGCCTGGGTGGCGGATTTCTGTTTGCCATGTGCAGTGCCACTGATACCTATGATATTGCCCTGGCTGCGGAAAGCACCGACATCTGCGGTCCCATGTTCGATGGTTCGCCATCAGATCACGATTGCCAGAACCGATTAAAATTTGAAAACTGCTTTGCGTTTAAGGAATTCATGCTGGAGCAAAACCCATATATTTACGAACACAGCGATATCGACGTAGATCCCCGGCGCAGAGGTGTAACCGAAGAAAACGACCTTTTTACCCTGTTTGATTACAGCGCCAAATGGGATGTAATTCCTTCCATTCTTTGCCAGAACCACACCCGCACCATCAAAGGGTTTATGGGCCAAACCACGGCTTTTCACAAAGAGAAAATAAAAAGCGATGTATTGGTGATGGGCGAAAACGCCGCTTTGGGCGAAGCCAAATACATACATGGCGAGTCGGGTAAAGGAACATGGACATTCTTCGGCGGCCATGATCCCGAAGATTATCAGCACCTGGTGGGCGAGCCGCCTACAGACCTGAACCTGCACCCTAATTCTGCCGGTTACCGTCTGATCCTCAACAATATCCTATTCCCGAGTGCCAAAAAGAACAAAATGAAAACCTGAGGGTTTTTGTGTTATCATTGCATGGGTGGGAACTCAAAATACGCGCATATGGCTTTTCGCTGTACTGATTTTATCAGCATGCATAAGGCTTTGGGGCATATCTGAAGTTAGTTTTACCTATGATGAACTGAGCACCATTTTTAGGGCAAAAGCGGTTACCTGGCACGACCACTGGCAGCAAGGTGTAATGCCCGATGGACACCCGCCGGGCATGCAAACCCTTATTTGGCTTTGGGTGCAGCATTTCGGAGAGCACGCCCCTCTGATGCACACTGTGCTTGCTCTATTCTCAACCATATCGGTATATTTTGTTTTCAAAACCGCCGAAACCCTTTCCACACCGAGCAAAGCCCTTTCCGTTGCACTCTTATATTCCCTTTCCTATCTGCCCTTGCTGTGGGGAAATCAGATACGACCTTATTCGCTTGGCATGTTTTTCTGCAATGCCTTTTTCTGGCAGTGGGCTTTAATCTGGACGGGAAAAAGAACGAATAAAAGGGCTTATATTGTTTTGGGAATATTGGGCGCCGCCTGTGCATGGATGCATTACTTCGCGATACTGCCATTGTTACTGCTGGGATTAATTGGAATCATCAAGCAGCATAAAAATAGGGTAAAGTGGCTTTTTTGTGCTCTCATGGCTTTTTTGTTGTTTGCCCCTGCCCTACCGGTTTTTTTGCATCAGTTGGGTGTAGGCGGACTTGACTGGCTGGGAAAGCCCGGTTTGGATTTCCCGCTAAAACACTTGCAATATTTACTGAATGGCATGCTTTACATGGCTTTATTGGTAGTTGCATGGACATTACTATGGCGTTGGCAAAAACCTGAAAAAAAAGACCGACAATTGGCACTGCTCGGCATTTTGGTATTTTTCTTTCCCATGGTTTTTGCATTTATTTGGTCTTGGTGGCAAAAACCGGTTCTACAGCACTCCGTATTGATGTTTAGCACTCCATTTTTTTTCATGGGAGCAATCAGTCTTATCCCGAATAAAAAGCTACTTTTATTTACCCCTTTGATGACGCTGCTGCTGGGTTTTGGACTGATACAATCAGGATTTTTCGGTGATGGCCGAAAAGATGTTTACCAGGAACAGGCGAAGGTGCTTAAAACCGCCTGTGGCGAAAAGAAATTACTGCTGGCGGATGGACCCGAAGATGTTTTGATGTACCATCTTTTCCATGAACATGATGTTTGTCTGCCAAAATTCATAAGTAATTCACAAATCCCGTTTTCATATAACCGATTGTGGCGTATTTGGAATGATTGGTCATTTAAAAATAATCCCATTATTCTTGCGGTCAATTCAGGCAGCCATCCGGGTATTATTCCACTGCTTGAGCACTGGTCGGGCAAAGAAGCCCGACACCATTATTTTATAGGTGGCGAGTTGGTTTACCTGAATGATTCGGGAACAAACAATAAGATTACCTATCAAACGCAAATTGTTGAAACGAATACGTCATCTGATATTCCGTTGATAAAGGTTGGTTATCAAAAAAACGATTTGATTGTCATTCACATCCCTGATTCCTTGGCCGAAAATAATGTTGAGCTAATTGGCAGCATGCACGATGGCGACAAACAAATTGACTGGCGCAGTATTAAGAAAACAGAATTTAACAATGTGGGCGACGGGAGCTTGTTTTTATTTATCAAAACCGCTGATATACCCAGTGTTTGCTACGATACAAGACTTTCTATTTTGTTAAAGACAAAGAAACCGGGAAGAAAAACCCGCATGCAATACAGACTTTGCCGCGCCAATCCGGATATGTATGGACCGGCGTGGTTTGAGTAACGAAAAATTACCGGATCATTTCTGTCACTTTTTGGCTCGATATGGGTGGATTCTGTAACAAAGCCGGGGTTAGGAAAAACACGGAGCAACCCTGTAGAGACGCAAAATTGTGCGACTCTACAGGGCCGTCAATGGTTTTGGCTCCACCTTTTTCCACAAAAAGATGGAGGAAAGAAAATGGCAGCTTTTCTTTGTCACTTTTTGGCGCCCAAAAAGTAACCAAAAAGGCTGTCACGATTTAAGGCGCCCTGCGCAGGCTATCCCGGGCCTCTTGCCGGTTTGCACCCTCCACTTCGTTTCGGGCTGCGAGGCCCTCCGCGCTCTGAAAATCGTGCCAAGCGGGGAAAAAGAATTATTGGCACACAAGGCAAATTTTAGCCGAATGTGCAATGTGTTCTACCTCACCCCTGCTGGAGAGGGGTAATTGTGAAGAAATTGCAATCACTGGCAATAGCTGGGGTGTGTTTATTTTCTCCGTTGCAAACACCCACGCTTTCCTCCCCACAACACACCCCGGTTTGTTAGCACAGATAACATCTATTTCGCATTTACCCCTCTCAAGAGGGGATTGAATTAGCGCAAAAACATGTCCTATATGGTCGGTCTCACTCCGCTGCGCTTCGCAAAGACCAACCAGCGGGAAATTTTTCCTGGCCGCTCGCATATTCTTCAATCATGATTATTGAATTTTTCATAATCATTTCCCCTTCGGAAAACACCGATAGCCCGCTGTTGGTGCAACTAGCAACCACTGTGTTCCATGTATGAATGGATAGTAGAATAAATAATATTTTTTTATACTATTCAAAATAAAAATGCTTTAAATAAATAGCAACTTAATTACTATTCTGGTTCATTAATTCGGGCTAGCCCCAAGATCTTTATCCCTGTGACGCTTAATTCTGGAAAGACCTTGACGCCACATCCAAATATTAAATACAATAAAAACAATTAAAATAGAAACAATAAATCCAACATTAACTGCACCATTTGCGGAGGCATACATCAATATAAAATCATAGGTTCCATGCAGTAAAACAGGAACCAATAAACTAAGCATTCTATGATAATTTGTATCTCTTCCTGATTCAAATTTCGATAAAGATAAATAATATCCCATGGGAACCGCAAACAGCATGTGTCCGGGAACTGCAAATATAGCCCGCTGCACGGCAACACCTAATCCATTGGTTTCAGAACCCATAACGTACATCACGTTTTCCAAAAGGGCGAACCCCATTGAAATAAAAATAGCATATAAAATACCATCAAAATATTGGTCAAAATCTTTGGCCCGCTGAATTATCCAGTAAAAGATTAGCCACTTGGCAAATTCTTCAGGGATAGCAGCCATGAAAAATGCGTTGAAGAAAGATTTTTCTCCGGCGGAAGCCATAGATGGCGCAAACGTTACAATGATTTGGGTTAAAACGAGTGTTATTGCGATAGAAAGTACGCCTCCAAAAAACGCTTTCACGAGCATTTGCAAGGGTTCTTTTTTAAGATCATGGCGGTAAATTAAATACATAATGAACAACGCCGGGGAGATTGAGGATAGGAGAAGTGTCATAGATTAGAGTAGTAAGTTGAAATACAAATGTATGCGTATATTCATTATTACAAAATTCCCCATGCAAAGAGCCTTGGTTTCAGCATAATACCATTATTTTTCTTAAAATGAAGACTAAACAAATAGATTTACAACCAAGTACATTGCTGTTAACTTTCATTGGGTTGCACATTTCAAAAATTTAATTTTATTTATATCAAATTAAATTACGCTTTTTAAAGGTTTTAATGAAGGAGCAGCGGCTAAACCGTTTTCACAAGCTTCAAAAAATCAACCGGCGTCATCAAAGGCAGTTCTGATTTTTTAAAATCTTTGATATTTCGAGTTAGAATCAAATCCACCTGTCCCAAGTGCAAGGCAGTAGCATACTGAATTCCATCTTCAAAAATGGCGAAATCGTTTTGCAGGGCCTTCAAAATCTTTTCTTTCCCGGTTCCGGCCAACGCTATCCATTTCAGCAAGGTTTTCAAAATAACGATGGTCTTTGCAATAATATACAAATACGATTATACGTATTTTTTTAATTATTTTACACGTGTCAAATTTTTTAATGCACCCTATCGCCCCTGTATTCCAGTCCGGCGATGATGTTGGCTTCCTCCTCCAGCAGGGTTTGCCAGCGTTCCTTCACCACCTTTTCGGGGAGGTATTCTTTGGCCAGGTCAAGAAACATGCGGTAGTGTCCGGCTTCAGAAACCATAAACTCGTGGTAAAATTTGCGTAAATCCACATCGCAGCAATACAGGCTCAGCAGGCGGAATCGCTCGCAGCTGCGGGCTTCTATCATGGCACAAATGAGTAAATCTTCCACCAGCTGGTCTTCGCGGCTGCCACCTTTTTTCTTGGTGGCAAACAGTTGGTGCACATACTCATCCTTTCGGGCATTCCCCAATGAAAAACCGCGCTTGTCCATTTCCTTGAGCACGCGCCGAAAATGCCCCCACTCCTCCGCCACCAGAGGCGTTACTTCTTCCACCACCCGCTTTTTCTCTGGGTATTTAATAATCAGGCTGATGCCGCTACTAGCGGCTTTTTGTTCGCAGAAAGCATGGTCGGTGAGAATTTCTTCCAGGGTTTTTTCGGCAATGTTCACCCAGCGTGGGTCGGTGGGCAATTTCAATCCCAGCATACGAACCGAATCCATACCCTCCGATTCCGTGCTCTCCTGCATGGTAATTATTCTTCAATTTTGGCAACCCTGTTTTGGTGGCGACCGCCTTCAAACGTTGCATCCAGCCAGGCATCAACAATCTTAAAGGCCTTCGCTTTGCTCACAAATCGAGCGGGCACACACAATACATTGGCATTGTTGTGTTGCCTTGCCAGTGAGGCGATTTCCTCTTCCCAGGCCAGCGCTGCGCGAATTCCTTTGTGTTTGTTTGCAGCAATGCAAACGCCATTTCCGCTACCGCAGATAAGGATACCCAAGTCATTTTCACCGGTAGAAACGCTTTCAGC
The DNA here is from genome assembly GCA_016872175.1 of Sphingomonadales bacterium. Lineage (GTDB taxonomy): Bacteria > Bacteroidota > Bacteroidia > NS11-12g > UBA955 > RGEC01. Next base: position 31,023 of record VHBA01000024.1, read on the forward strand.
CACTTTGTGTGCATAATCGGGATAATCTACGCTGTCGGCGGTATCCGGACCAAAATCCTGGAGTTCAAGGCCTTTTTCAAGTAAATACACCAGCAACTCATTTTTGAGTTTAAAACCGGCATGGTCAGATCCGATGGCTAGATTCATATTGTGGTATTTGCCCCAAAATTAAGGGTGCCAGTTAGCTTAAACTACTATGATGATGATTTGTGGAAAATTACGATTGATCCTGTTCTCTGCGCTTCTCTACATGCTTTGCAATAAAGATGCCCAGCACGTACAAAAGCATGAGAGGAAGGCCAAGCAGCATCTGACTAAAAATATCGGGAGAAGGGGTGGCAATACCTGCAATAATAAAAATGATAACCGCCGCATAGCGCCAGTATTTTTTTAGAAAAGAGGAGCTTACAAAACCAATGCGTGCCAACACATAAATGAGTACAGGCAGCTCGAACACCAGTCCTGTTGCCAGACACATGAATGTCACAAAACCGGTTACGCTGCTGATGGTGATGATGTTTTTAATCTGGGGACTCAGCGAATAGCCCAGCAAAAAATTGCTGGCAAGCGGCACCAGAAAGAAATACGCAAATGCCACACCGGTAAAAAACAGCAGAGAAACTACAAAAAGACTGCTGCGGGTACGCCTTATTTCACGAACACTTAGCGCAGGCTTTATAAACTGCCATATTTGGTGAATTAGATATGGAAAGGCAACGATAAAACTGACCACCATGGAAATTTTAAACGCCGAAACAAACTGACCTTGAATTTGCTGGCTTTGCATTTCCAATGCCGGTGGGTGCCAGCACATGATGTCCTTGCCTATAAAATAACGTCCTGCTTTGCAAAAAAATTCATATCCCCAGAATCCTTCCTTGAAAGGAGAAAGAATAATCAGATCAAATATCTCCGTGACATAGAAGAATGAAACAAACAGCAGAATGAATATTATAAAAGCTATGCGAACTAAACGCTTGCGCAACTCATCAATGTGATCGAAAAATCCCATGTTTTTTTCATAAGGAAAATCAGGACCGGTTTGATCAAGCGCCATGGTGTTGCAAAGATAATCTCAGAAATTGGAAAGTGAGGGGAATTTCCCGCGTTTACTGCATTACCATACCGCCGCAAACGTTAAGCGTTTGTCCGGTAACATAGGTACTCATGTCTGATGCCAGAAACAGACATGCGTTTGCCACATCCTCGGTGGTGCCGCCGCGTTTCAATGGGATAGTGTCAATCCAGGATTTTTTCACGTCTTCATTAAGTGCTTCAGTCATTTCGGTTTCAATAAATCCGGGGGCTACGGCATTGCAGCGCACATTGCGGCTACCCAATTCCTTGGCTACGGATTTAGTAAGACCTATCATACCGGCTTTAGAAGTGGCGTAGTTGGCCTGTCCGGCATTTCCTGTAAGCCCCACAATGCTGGTCATGTTGATGATGCTTCCGGCCTTGTTGCCCAAAAAGTGCCGCAGGAAAGCCTTGGTAAGGTTGAAGGCACTTTTGAGGTTGGTGTCCATCACTTCATCCCACTGCTCTTCGGTCATGCGCATCAGCAGCGTATCGCGGGTAATACCGGCGTTGTTAATGAGAATATCCACCTTCCCAAAATCGGCAATAACCGTATTGGCAAGCTCCTCGCTGGCTTTAAAATCTGCGGCATTGCTTTGGTAACCTTTCGCTTTCACGCCATAGGCGGAAGAAAGTTCTGCTTCAAAAGCACGGGCTTTTTCCAAAGATGAAGCAAAGGTGAAAGCAATGTTGCAGCCGTTTTTAGCGAACACTTCGGCAATGCCCTTCCCTATTCCACGGGAGGCACCTGTAATCAAGGCGGTTTTTCCGTTAAGCATGGGGCGAAGATAGTTAAAATCGTGCTTTTGCACTGCAAACGCATTGGGCGACAGATTATCAATATACGGAATTTTTCTCAGATTTCCTAATAAATCGGTGGCGGCAGACCTTTAATATTTCCCTAATTTCGCAGATATGCCGTCATTCCTCGAAACGCCGATTGAATACCTGAAAGGGGTAGGACCGCAGCGTGCAGAGGCATTGAAAAACGAGCTGGATATTCACACTGTTGGCGATTTGCTTATGCATTACCCTGCAAGGCATGAAGACCGCTCCAAGGTTTACAAAATAGCAGAACTGGGCAGTGCAGAAGCCAATGTTCAGGTTAAAGGCCGCATTGTCAAAACAGATTTGATTGGCGCCGGTGCGGCAAGAAGGTTTACCGCTTTGTTGCAGGACGAGACCGGCATACTTGAACTTATCTGGTTTCAGGGCATCAGCTGGGTTTCCAAATCGGTGAAACCCGGAGAATCTTACCTGGCCTATGGGAGGTTGAGCGATTACAAAGGAAAACTTTCCATGGCACATCCGGAGCTGGAAAGTGGTGATACAGCCGTTCAATCCAAGGGATTGGTTCCGGTTTATCCACTCACTGAAGGCATGCGCCGCCGACGGCTGGAGAACCGCTTTATGGTGCAAACCGTACGAACTGCGCTGGCAGATCCAAAATTGGATGTTCCTGAAAACCTGCCACTACTTTTGCTTCGCGAACTGCAACTACCAGGCAGAACACAAGCCCTGCGTATGTTGCACGCTCCGGCCGATCTTAAAGCACTTGAACATGCCCAGAAACGCCTGAAATTCGAAGAGTTATTCTTTTTGCAAATGCGGCATTTGCAGCTAAAAACTAACAGAAACCGCGTGGTAAAAGGGCCTATTTTCAGTGAAGTGGGGGTATTATTCAATACTTTTTACAAAGAACACCTTCCCTTTACGCTCACTGATGCCCAGAAAAAGGTAATAAAAGAAATTAGGGCAGACATGAAAACAGGCAGGCAGATGAACCGACTGCTGCAGGGTGATGTGGGCAGCGGAAAAACAATGGTGGCACTAATGAGCATGTTGCTGGCCGCCGACAATGGCTTTCAGGCCTGCGTGATGGCACCTACAGAAATTTTGGCCGCGCAACACTTCTACAGCCTCAGCGAATTACTGGAAGTTATGCATATCAAACCTGTTTTGCTTACGGGGAGCACACCCAAAAAGAAACGAACCGAAATTCTGGAGGGACTCAAAAATGGAGACATCCCCTTTCTAATAGGGACACATGCACTGATTGAAGATGATGTTGCTTTTCAGCAACTCGGACTGGTTGTGATTGATGAACAGCATCGATTTGGTGTTGCCCAGAGGGCCAAACTCAGTTCCAAAGCAAGCCTTCCGCCCCACATATTGGTAATGACTGCTACACCCATTCCACGCACCTTGGCCATGACGGTATACGGCGATCTGGATGTGAGTGTTATCAACCAGTTGCCCGGAGGACGAAAACCCATACAAACCGCCCTGAGACCGGGTTCCAACCGTGCGCTCATTATGGATTTTATCCGCAAGGAAATAAAAGCAGGCAGGCAGGTATATTATGTATTTCCATTGATTGAAAACAGCGAAAAACTGGAATTACAAAGCCTGATGTCGGGGTATGATTTGGTTAACGACTATCTACCTACACCTGAATTTAAATACAGCATTGTGCACGGCAAACTGAAACCGGAAGAAAAGGATGATGAGATGCGCAAATTTCGAAACGGGCAGACTGACATTATGATTGCTACGACAGTAATTGAGGTGGGTGTGAACGTGCCCAATGCCACGGTGATGGTCATAGAAAATGCAGAACGATTTGGTCTTTCACAGCTGCATCAGCTGCGCGGACGCGTAGGCAGGGGCGGAAACCAGAGCTACTGCATCCTTATAGCAGGGCATAAATTATCTACCAATGGCAAAAAAAGACTGGAAACCATGGTAAGAACCACCGATGGCTTCGAAATCAGCAAGGTAGACCTGGAACTGCGCGGCCCGGGTGAAATGGATGGTACCCGGCAGAGCGGCATACTGGACCTCAAACTGGCCGATATACGGTATGATGAAAACCTTCTGTTGCTGGCAAGAGCCAGGGCCGAAGACTTGCTGAATAATGATCCGATGCTTATGAAACCGGAACATTTCGGCGTAAGACAGGAACTGGCAAAGGTTCCGCACCGCACGGTCTGGAGTAAAATTGCCTGATGATGAATGCTGTTGGCTGTTTTGCCGAATTATCCCTAATTTTACCGCTGAAAAATGAACAAGCTGTTTTTTGAACTGGGACGCTACATACTTTTTGTGCGCAGCATGTTCTTCAAGCCCGAAAGATTTAAGGTTTTTTTTGAACGCACTATCCATGAAATGAACAATATTGGGGTAGGTTCCGTTGGAATTGTAACCATTATTTCAGTATTTGTTGGTGCGGTTACAACCCTGCAAACCGCCTATCAGCTGGTTTCTCCGCTGATACCAATGAAAGTAATCGGAACCATCGTATCCGATAGTTCATTGCTGGAATTTGCTCCCACCATTACTTGCCTGGTTCTAGCAGGAAAAGTAGGTGCCAATATTGCCTCAGAAGTAGGTAATATGAGGGTTACAGAGCAAATAGATGCACTGGAGGTTATGGGAATTAACAGCAGCGGTTTTCTGGGTTTACCAAAAATCATTGCAGGCGTTATTATGATTCCCTGCCTTATTATTGTTGCCAACTTTCTAATGATCAGCGGTGGCATACTGGCAGCGCGTCTCACCGACCTAATGTCGCCCAATGAATTTGTTCAGGGTGCCAGGGAAACTTTTAAAATGTTTACTGTTACGGTTTCCATGACCAAAGCCCTGGTTTTTGCTTTTATCATTACAAGCATGAGCACCTACGAAGGATATTTCACCGAAGGTGGCGCACTTGAGGTGGGCGAAGCCGGAACACGCGCTGTTACAAGATCCTGCGTACTTATACTCTTTGCCGATTTTATCATAGCCAAACTGATGCTGTAATTATGATAGAACTGGTAAATGTAAATAAATGCTTTTCAGACAAACAGGTTTTGTTTGACATCAACGCCAAATTTGAGCCCGGCATACCAAATCTTATTATAGGCGCCAGCGGTGGCGGCAAATCGG
>VHBA01000025.1 GCA_016872175.1 Sphingomonadales bacterium
CTTTAGTGCACGCGTAGGGATTCGAACCCCAAACCTTCTGATCCGTAGTCAGATGCTCTATCCAATTGAGCTACGCATGCATTTTTCCGTAATGGAAATCCTTCAAAAGGGCTGCAAATATACTCAAAAATTTGCAATGTTTCAAGTGGAGCGTGTGCAATCCGTTTATCTTTGTGGCTACCACAAATGCCCGCCATTGCCGAAATATGCGCCTTTTCTGCCGAAGCGGCTATCATGGCCCTAAGCGCAGGTGCGCCCAGAATTGAACTCTGCGATGCGCCCGAAAAAGATGGTGTTTCACCCCCGGAAGCTTGGTTTCGAATAATCCCGCCTCATCAGCACGCCCAACTGGCCGTAATGGTGCGTCCCCGTGGGGGCAGTTTCTGTATGTCAAATGATGAAGTGGAAATCATGGAACAGGAAATCATTCGCCTGCGTACCCATCAACAAGCCGGTGCCGTGGTTTTTGGTTTGCTCACGCCCAAAAATGAAATCGATGTGCCTGCATGCGAGCGTCTTCTCAAAGCCGCGGCTGATTTGCCCTGTGTGTTTCACCGTGCCTTCGACATCGTTCCCCATCCCGAAAAATCCCTGCAAATCCTCATTAATCTGGGCTTCCAGCGCCTGCTTTGTGGTTTGCCCCTGACTAATCTCATCAAATTAAAAGAAATCGCCAGTGGCCGCATCACCATCATGCCGGGCGGGGGTGTGCGTTCGCACAACGTAAAATCCTTTCTGGATGCAGGGTTTACCGAAATGCACAGCTCAGCCCGCACCGGCGGCTTGCTGCCCGATCCCAACGAACTCAAACATATCATAGCTGCATGCAAAGGTTCATCGTCCTTTTAACTACATTCTTCTGCCTGATTGCTTTATCTGCGCAGGAACACAGGGCCATTAAACCCAAAAGCTGGCTGTTGCAAACCTTTCAGCCCGGTCCGGGCAATACCCTGGCCTACAGCGGCGAGTGGCAGGAAGTTCCCTACACCGCTTCCATCAATGAACTCATCGATGCCGGTTACCGGTTTTTGGATTCATCCGGTATGCCCATCAAAGCCAATGAGGTTGAAAACCACTATTGGCGCTATCGTGCGGAACTGCCCGAAATGGCTGAAGCTGCAAAATTTAAAAACGTAGCTTTTCGCATGGCAAGTCCCGAGCCGGCTGCGGCATATCTTCTTAACGGACAGCAAATAGGCGTGGGACAATCCACACAATTGCCCATTTTAAATATTATCCCAACATCGACCCTTGCGGGCGAAAATTCCTTGTTTATTGCCCAGTTGCCCTCACTGAAAGATGCCGCCAAGTTGTATTTTCCGCTCTCCGGCAGCACCGAATGGCCCGCCGACAATGATACCGCAAACCCCAAAGGTTCCGTGGTGTTGCGAAAGCCACCCGTGCAATTTGGTTGGGATGTGGCACCACGCCGCGTTTTAAACGGCCTCGGTTCCGAACCCGAATTCATTCCCTTCGATAACATGCTGGTGGTGGATGTCTTTACTACCGTGGATTACAAGCCCGGAAACAAGGCCAAAATCAACCTGCATTGGGTTATCCGTGCCGATTCTGCCATTGATATTCAACTAAGGGCCGGCATGAACAGCAAATCTGTTGTGGATACGCTCATGCGCTTGTCTGAAGGGCAACAGGAATACATCATGTCCTTCATCCTCGAAAATCCCGTTTTATGGCAACCCAATGGGCAGGGATGGCACCATCTGTACAAGTTAGACTTGCTCGCCACACACGGCCGCGAGCGGTTTATGAAAGAGCTCACTTTCGGCATTCGCGATATACAACTGGAACGGGTGAATGACAACAAGGGCGAGTCATTTAGGTTCATGGTGAATGGAAAACCCGTTTTTATGAAAGGGTCCAACCTGCTTCCCCAGCAAGGGTTTCACAGCGAGGAACAACGTAAAAAACTTTGGGAAGGCCCCAACAGCCTGGTAAATCAAATGGCTGTTGCCGGCTACAACATGCTGCGTGTTTGGGGTGGCGGCGGGCTCATGCCCGAATCCTTTTACAAGCAGTGCGATGAACTCGGCATTCTGGTATGGCAGGATCTGATGTACAGCGGAACGGTTTATCCCTACAATGGTTTTTGGAAAAACCGCGCTTTGACCGAAGCCGTCTCTGTTTGGAAACAAACCCGTCAGCATCCCTGCATGGCGCTGTATTGCGGTAACAATGAGATTGATGTGGCGCTGAAACACTGGGGCTGGGATAAAACCTACAGTTGGGATTCTACCGACAAGGCATTCATGCAAGATCAATACCGGCAAATGTTCGAGGAAGATTTCTCCCGCATTTTTGAGAAAGGGAATGTCAACTACCTGCCTTCCAGTCCGGTGAGCAACTGGGCACCCGAAACCGAAATGGCCCGCGGTGATAACCACCTTTGGTACGTGTGGCACGGCGAACGTCCCTTGCAGGATTTTGATACCAAAATTCCGCGTTTTGCCAGCGAATACGGCCTTCCTTCATGGCCTTCGCTGGAGTGCGTGCGCAAATATTTTGGCAGCGATAAACCCGAAAGCCGCATGCTGTCTTACAAAGGACTGAAACTGCTGAACGGATACATGGTAACGGAATTTGGCGCTTTGCCCAAAGATACGTTGTCTACCATTTTGCTATCGCAATACCTACAGGCACGTGTATTGGTGAGGGCTTACAGGGCACACAAAAATGATTCAAATTGCGGTGGAAGCCTTTATTGGCAAGCCAATGATATCTGGCCCGGTATCACCTGGAGTACTGTTGATTTTATGGGCAACAAAAAAGCGGCCTGGTATCCGATATGGCGGGAGTTTATCGGGGTTACTAATTCATCGTTCAATCCCAAATTGGACAAAAGCTATCTTAAACAGGTCAAGTTTACCGCAAAGCGCAAAGGTGATTACTTAACCATCAAGGTGGGCAAGGAATGGCTGATGGGGCTGATGATCCTGAAAGACGTCAAATTGCTAGATATTATTGGCAATGTGGTGGATTTGTCACCCGGAACTACGTACAAGGTGCTGTTGCCCGAGAATATTGGCGAGATTCAAATTGCCACGGCCTGGGGCCTGCTGAATGGTCAGGGCTTGCTGCCCAAATGAGGCGCGTAATTCACACCTATCGCTTTTAGGCGCTGCATATCGGCGGGCAGGCGGTTTTTGAAGTTGTCAAAATTCCCGCCGTGGCCTGTCCACAATACTTCTGATAGTGCTGCCGCCCGCGGCCAAACCATGTATTCCACATGCGCTTCGCTTTCCATGTATTCTGTCCATACGTTGCCCTGGGCGCCCAGGACAAAGTGCCTCAAACTGCTGTCTATGCCTTTTGAAATGGGCTGAAATTTGTACACCATTTCCAGTGAGTTGAAGCCGCCAATGGCAATGGGTTCGGTGCTGTCTTTACTCTGGTAGTGATCGAAATAGCAGGGTTTTCCGGGCGTCATAATGGCATTATGCCCTTGTTTTGCGGCGGCTTCAGCGCCTTCGGTTCCGCGCCAGCTCATCACGGTGGCATTCGGTGCCAGTCCGCCTTCCAGTATTTCATCCCAGCCAATAATGCTGCGCCCTCTGGTATTCAGCCATTTTTCCATGTGCTGCATAAACCAGCTTTGCAGTTCGTGTTCGTCTTTCAATCCCTCGGTTTTGATGCGGTTCTGGCATTTGGGGCATGTTTTCCAGCGGGTTTTCGGACATTCATCGCCGCCAATATGTATGTATTTCGAAGGGAACAGTGTCAGCACTTCCGATAGCACATCTTTCAGAAAAGCGAGCGTGGAGTCATTTCCGGCACAATACACATCGTCAAAAACGCCCCAGCCCTTGGCAACTGAAAAGGGACCGCCGTTGCAACTCAATTGCGGGTAAGCCGTAAGCGCAGCCAGCGAATGTCCGGGCATTTCTATTTCAGGAATCACGGCGATGTAGCGCTGACGGGCATATTCCACAATATCCTTCACTTCATCCTGCGTGTAAAAACCGCCGTAGCGCAAGGAATCAAAGCGCTGTTCCGCATAGCGGCCTTTCTGGCTTCCGTTGCGCCAAGCGCCAACTTCCGTGAGTTTCGGATATTTCTTAATTTCAATGCGCCAGCCCTGGTCTTCGGTTAAATGCCAGTGAAATACATTGTACTTGTGCATGGCCATCGCATCGATGTAGCGTTTGATGAAGGAAACGGGGAAGAAGTGGCGGCAAACATCCAAATGCAGACCGCGGTAGGAAAAATCAGGCTGGTCTTCAATGATCACGCAAGGCAGGGTAAAGCCCGTCACGCGGGTTTGTGCCCAATCTGGAGGCAGCATCTGCCAAAGCGTCATGCAGGCGCGGTAAACACCGGTATCGGTATAGGCGGCAATCCGTATCTGCTTGGGCGTAATGCTGAGTTTGTAATATTCCGAATGATAGCCCGGGATTTTGGGAAGCGCCGTTACGCTGATATCGGCCTTGCCGGTACTGCTTTCTTTATACTGATGCACCAGTCCCCAAAGGGTTAATTTGCAGGGTGTGTTTGCAAATGCCGGTGGGCAGTAAAACGACATTCCCGCTTTCCACGTAAAGGTTTTACTCTTTATCTCCATCTTTTTGGGAGCCGGAATCAGGTCGGGCAGCTGGGCAAAGCCAAGCAATGGTGCCAGCAGAGCTATGAACAAGCCTCTTTTCATGGTTAATCAAATGAACCCACGGTGCGGCAGTCTTCGCAGTCGTCGTGGTGTTCGGTTTCCGTTTCCACCGTGGCATGCTGAATATTCAGGTGCTGCCAGGCGTGTTTCAGTTCCTTTTTCAGGTGGTGCACATCGTCGTAGGAGAGCCCTTCTTTGATGAGCAAGTGGGCTGTAAGCGCATTGCGCGTGGTACTCATGGCCCAGATATGCAGGTGGTGAATATCGCGCACGCCGGGAACGGCCAGGGCTGCCTCACGGATTTTATCGGGATCGATGTTTTGCGGCACGCCGTCCAAAGACAGGCGCATGCTGCTTTTCAGCAAACCCCAGGAACCCACCACTATCACACCGCAGATGAGCAGGGAAATGATGGGATCAATCTGGCTGATGCCGGTCCAGCTAATGAGAAAACCACCAATGACCACCGCAGCCGATACGCCAGCATCGGCGGCCATGTGCAGGAATGCCGCACGGTTGTTCAGTTCCTTGCCTTTCATAAATAGCAATGCGGTGGCTGTATTGATAACAATGCCAATGCCTGCCACCATGCTAATGCTTTGCCAGTGGGGTGTTTCGGGGTTGTAAAGTCTTGTAACGGCCTCATAGCCGATAGAACCCACCGTCAGCAAGAGTAAAATGGCGTTTGCCAGTGAAGCCAGGATGGTGCCTTTGCTATAGCCGAAGGTATAGTTGGCGTTGGGTGATTTTGCCGCCATGCGAAATGCCAGCAGGGAAATGGCCAGTCCGGCTACATCGCCCAGGTTATGGCCTGCATCGGCCATCAGGGCCAGCGAATCGGACCAGTAGCCATAGAGAAACTCAATCACCACAAAGGCCGCATTCAGCACAATGGCGAGAATAAACGCTTTGGTGTTCATGCTGCCCTGGTAGGCGGCATGGGAGTGGTTATGATCGTGGTGATGCCCGTGGCTGTGCATCGTTGTTGTGTGTTACAGGCCCAGCACGTTTTCTTCGGGGCGTTTACCGTCCAGCAGCATTTCGGGGTTTTCCAGCAGGGTTTTCACGCGAACCAGGAAACTCACGCTTTCGCGGCCGTCGATGATGCGGTGGTCGTAGCTGAGGGCTAAATACATCATGGGGCGGATGACGATTTGTCCGTTTTCCACCACAGGGCGTTCCACAATGTTGTGCATGCCCAGAATACCGCTTTGGGGCGGGTTGATGATGGGTGTGCTCATCATGCTGCCGAAAACGCCGCCATTGGTGATGGTGAAGGTGCCTCCGGTCATTTCTTCAATGCTGAGCTTATTGTCGCGGGCTTTGGTAGCCAGGCGTTTTACTTCGGTTTCTATTTCGGCCAGTCTCAGGTTTTGGGCGCTGCGGATAACGGGCACCACCAGGCCTTTGGGGGCACTCACGGCAATGCTGATGTCGCAATAGTCGTGGTACACGATTTCTTCGCCATCGATGCTGGCGTTCACGGCGGGCCAGTCTTGCAGGGCAATGCACACGGCGCGGGTAAAGAAGCTCATGAAGCCCAGCCCAATGCCGAATTTCTCTTCAAAGTTCTTTTTGTATTTGGCCCTCAAATCCATGATGGGCTTCATATTCACCTCGTTGAACGTGGTGAGCATGGCGGTTTCGTTTTTAGCGGCTACCAGGCGTTTGCTCAGGGTTTTGCGCAGGTTGCTCATCTTCTCGCGGCGGGCATTTCTGCCGGTGGCTTTGGTAGTGCCTGCTTTGTTTACACCCAGTTTCACGATGGCTTCCAGGGCATCCAGCTTGGTGATTTTGCCATTGCTGCCGGTACCGGAAACGCTTTCGGGGGCAATGCCGTATTCGGCGAGCAGCTGGGCTGCCACGGGTGATATAAGCACATTGGAAGCCACGGGAGCCGCTGCGGGAGCGGGCTTGGCTTCGGTTTTTGGTTTTTCTACAGCGGCGGGCGCTTTGGGTTGTTCGGGAGCAGCTTTTGGAGCGGCTGCTTTGGCTTCGGCGGGTCTGGCAGCCTCGGTATTGATTACTGCGATTACGCTGCCCACGGGGATGGTATCGCCCACGTTGCCGATGAGTTTTTCAATAACGCCGGCTTTTTCGGCGTTCACTTCAAAGGTTGCTTTGTCGCTTTCAAATTCTGCGATGGGCTGATCCATTTCCACCCATTCACCTTCTTTTTTCAGCCAGTTGGCAATGGTTACTTCGCTAACCGATTCGCCGGGGGCCGGTACTTTGATTTCTAAAGCCATTGATAGGGCAAAGTTAGGGAATTTTTGTTGTGGCGTAAACAAAGAATGGCGGGGGTATGAAAGTGTTCAAAAAACAGGTCGGGTTACGTTTGGAGATTTTTGGGGTGGGTTGTATTATTGTGAGAGGAAACCCAACGGAGTTGCACTAAAAATAAAACCATAGGCGAAAATATATGCAATTTTGTTGCGCCAATAGGGAAGTTATTTGCCCAAAGAAATCAATAAATGTAAATCGAATTAAACTAACACTGAGATATAGGCCATGAAAAGAACAGTAATAACAGGAACTGGGAGTTATATCCCACAAATAATTAAAACAAATAGAGATTTTACGGTCCATGATTTCTTTGATGAAAATAAAACAAGAATAGAAATAGATCCATCAATTGTTGTTGAGAAATTCAGACAAATTACAGGCATTATGGAGAGGCGTTATGCCAGTAAAGAAATGAATGCCTCCGATATTGGAACAGTTGCTGCAAAAATATCTATTGAAGAGAGTAAAATAGATATAGAAACATTGGGGCAAATTATTGTTGCACACAATTTTGGGAATGTAGTTAAACATACAATTCAGACAGATATTTTGCCAGCACTCGCCTCTAGAATAAAGCATAACCTTAAGATTAAAAATCCGTATTGCGTTCCCTACGACATTTTATTTGGATGCCCTGGATGGATTCAAGGATTGATTCAAGCAGACGCATTTATGAAAGCAGGGGTTTCCGAAAAATGTCTAGTGGTAGGTACTGAAACATTAAGCAGAGTTTTGGATGTTTACGATAGAGATAGTATGATTTTTTCTGATGGCGCAGGAGCTTGTGTTGTTGAATACCAAGAAGTAGACGATTATAATGGAAGTGGGATATTAAGTACTGCAATTCAGTCGCACTGTGGAGAAGAAGTGGACTACTTATATTTAGGAGAATCTAATTTCCCACATTCCGATCCTCGGTTACGTTACATAAAGATGAAAGGTAGGAAAATATATGAATATGCAATAAAGTATGTTCCTTCTGCGATGAAAGAATGTCTTAACAAAGCAGGTTTAGAAATCAGTGATGTAAGTATGATATTTATTCATCAAGCGAATGAAAAACTGGATGAAGCAATAATTAAAGCTTTTTATAAGTCTAACGGGGTTTCCAGTGTGCCAGACAATATTTTACCAATGAATATTCACAAACTTGGAAATAGTTCTGTAGCAACGGTCCCTACTCTTTTTGATATGGTTAGAAAGGGGCGCCTTGAAGGATTTTCCTTGAAGCCTGGTGATATAGTTTTATTAGCCTCTGTTGGTGCAGGGATGAATATTAATGCTGTATGCTATAAAATTTAATTTATCCTTACAATAATAATTTTAGCATTAGCAAGTTGAAATCACCAATATATTTTGGAGGTTAAATATTTTGCACATTTTTAAAATTTTAAAAACAAATAAAAATCTACATAAAAAACTATCTTGCCACGTAAAACCAAACCCACCATGCAGGAGCACTTTTTGCATTTTCTTTGGCAATACGGGCTGTTTGACACCCAAAACCTAAGCACCACCGACGGACTTGCCATGTGTCCCGATTACCGGGGTGTGCACAATGCCAACAGCGGCCCCGATTTCTCTGAAGCCCGCATTCGCATTGGAAATATGGATTGGGTGGGGCAGGTGGAAATACACATAAACGCCTCCGACTGGCTGAAACACAACCACCAAACCGACAAAGCCTACGACAATGTAATCCTGCATGTGGTACTCTACCACGATACGGATATTTTCCGCACGGATGGCTCCCTCATTCCTTGCCTGGAACTGCGCAACCGCATTCCCGCGGGCTACCTGCAAACCTGGCAAACCCTCAGCCAGAGTTTGGCCTCCGTGCCATGCGAACCGCATCATCCGCATACTCAAAGTGCGGCCGTGCTGAGCATGAAACACCGCGCACTTGCCGAACGTATGTGGCAAAAAGCAGGCAGGGTGCTTTCCATGGGCAATGCTACCCAGTTTCACTGGGAAGAGATGCTTTACAAACTCATGGCGCGCTACCTGGGAAGGTTGGTAAACGGCGATGCCATGGAATCCCTTACCAGCGCTGTGCCTTACAACCTCGTTCAAAAATACCGCTACAATGCCCAACAAAAGCAGGCATTGCTGTTCGGGCAAAGCGGACTGCTCACCGCCGCACACAAAGATGATTACGCCAAACAGCTTTTTGCTGAATACCGCTTTCTGCAAAAGAAACACAACCTGCAGCCGCTGCCGGCATCCGTATGGAAGTTTGGCCGATTGAGGCCCCCGAATTTTCCCACCCTGCGCATCGCGCAGTTATCGGCCATGCTGGAGCAAACCGGCCTTTTCCAGGCCATGATGGAATTGGATTCGGTTGGAGAACTCAAATGCTTGCTGCGTCAAAAGCCCCATCCCTACTGGGAAACCCACTACCGCTTTGATTACGAATGTGCGCAACGCTCCGCCACCGCCGGCGATGATACCCTGGAAGGCCTTATCATCAATGCTATTCTGCCTTTGCGGTTTGCCTATGCCCAATACCACAACGATACGGCGCTACAGGAAAAAGCCCTGGATTTGCTGTCGGCCTTGCCGCCCGAATCGAACAAAATAACCCGCAGCTGGCAGGAGATGGGTTTTGAAAACAACAATGCCTATGACAGTCAGTCTTTATTGGGTTTGCAGCAATTGTACTGCGAAAAGCGCCGTTGCCTGGAATGCAGCATTGGTCAGCGCCTAATTAGAAATGAGGAAAAATTCCCTGCATTGAAATAGAATCCTGCGGTAATTTTGCACCCAATATTATGCAAGCAGATATTGTGGTGGTAGGCGGAGGCATTGTGGGCCTCTCAACTGCCTTGAAAATCAAGGAAAAACAACCTGCACTGAACGTGGTGGTGCTGGAAAAGGAATCCGATATTTCTTCGCACCAAACGGGCAACAACAGCGGGGTGATTCACTCCGGTATTTACTACAAACCCAGCAGCCTGAAAGCGGAAAACTGCATCCGCGGCTACCACATGCTGCTGGAGTTTTGCAAAGAGCAGGATATTCCCGTTGAACTTTGCGGAAAGGTAATTGTTGCCACCAAAGAAGACGAACTAGGACAGCTTGAAAAGCTTTACCAGCGTGGCGTAGATAACGGCCTTGCAGGACTGAAATACCTGACCGAAGCCGAGATAAAAGAGCGCGAGCCTCACTGCTGCGGTATCAAAGGCATTTTTGTGCCGCAGACGGGCATTGTGAATTACAAACTTGTTTCCGAAAAAATAGCCGCGAAGTTTATCAGCCTTGGCGGACAGGTACTTACTTCCCACAAAGTGACCGGCTTGGAAGCCCAGGCGGGACGCGTGGAAGTGAGCACTCCCAAACAAACGTTTGTTTGCAAACTTATGGTGAACTGTGCAGGCTTGTATTGCGATAAAATCGCTGAAATGGCCGGGCAAAACCTCGATGTGCGCATCATTCCTTTCCGCGGCGAATACTACAGCATCAAGCCCGAAAAGGCGCACCTGGTAAAGAACCTGATCTATCCCGTTCCCGATCCCAATTTCCCCTTTCTGGGCGTGCATTTCACCCGCAGAATTACGGGTGAGATAGAAGCAGGTCCCAATGCTGTGTTTGCTTTCCGCCGTGAAGGATATAAACGCACTTCGTTCAACTGGTCTGAATTCTGGCAAAGCCTGCTGTGGCGAGGATTTAGGAAAGTTGCGCTGAAATACTGGAAAACCGGACTTGGCGAGTATTACCGCAGTTTCTCCAAAGCGGCCTTTACTAAAGCCTTGCAGGGACTGGTGCCCGAAATAAAGGAAGAAGACCTGGAACCCGCAGGTGCCGGCGTGCGCGCACAGGCCTGCGACAAAGACGGCGGACTGATTGACGATTTCTACATCCGCGAAGCACCCGGTTGTGTGCATGTGCTCAACGCGCCATCGCCTGCCGCTACAAGCAGCCTAAGCATCGGCGATACCATCAGTGAACTGGCCCTCAAAAATTTCTAATGTCTGAAAAGCAACAACTGCTGGCTGTTCTGAAGAAGTACCTACCTGTTGGTACGGAAGAATACGCCACCGAATTGTTGCTGCGCCATCGCATTCATTTGCATATCAAGCGGCCCAGGCAAACCAAATACGGGGATTACCGTCCGCCTGCCGCCGGAGAGAACCATCGCATCAGCGTAAACAAAGATTTAAATCCTTATGCGTTTCTCATCACTTTTTTGCACGAAGTGGCCCACCTGCTGAATTTTGAAAAACACCGCGGCCGCGTACAGCCACACGGGCAGGAATGGAAATGGTTTTTCTGCGAGGTGAGCACTCCCGTTTTTCAGGATAGCGTGTTGCCGCAGGATGTGCACCTTTCCCTGAACACGTATTTATCTAACCCCAAAGCCAGCAGCTGCAGCAGTCCGCAACTGGTGCGTACCCTGCGCAAATACGACGCCGATACTACCTGGGTTTTGGTGGAGGAAGTGCCCGCCAACACGGCCTTTGAAACCAAAGACGGACGCACTTTTGTGAAAGGCGAGCGCATGCGTACCCGCTATCGCTGTGTGGAAGCGTCTACCGGCAAGGTTTTTCTGGTGCCCGGACTTATGCAGTGCCGGTTGAAAATATAATCACGCCTTTGGGTTTGTTTAATTAGTTTTGCTGTGCAATGTCAACACTTTCCATTGTTATTCCGGCCTACAGCGAAGGCAGAACCATACACCTGATTCTAGATAAGGTGAAGGCGGTTTCGCTGCGCGACCAGATTGCCAAAGAGGTGATTATTGTGAATGACTGTTCCAAAGACAACACCGAGGAAGCCATTCAGGCCTATATGGCCGCCAATCCTGAACTGAATATTCAGTACTACAAGCATGAGGTGAACCAGGGCAAAGGCGCAGCCTTGCATACCGGTATTAAAAAAGCGACCGGCGATTTTGTGATCATTCAGGATGCCGATCTGGAATATGATCCCAATGAATACAACATTCTGCTGCAGCCAATATTGGACGGTTTTGCGGATGTTGTTTACGGAAGCCGTTTTATGGGCGGAAATCCCCACCGCATCCTGTTTTTTTGGCATTCACTGGGTAATAAAATGCTCACTTTTCTGTCAAATATGTTCACCAACCTGAACCTGACCGACATGGAAACCTGCTACAAGCTTTTTCGCAGGGAAATCATTCAGGGTATCCAGCTGAAAGAAAAGCGCTTTGGCTTTGAACCGGAGGTTACCGCCAAAATATCCCGCGTTCCCAAAATCCGGATTTATGAGGTGGGCATCAGCTATTACGGCCGCACATACGAGGAAGGCAAAAAGATCGGCTGGAAAGACGGGTTCAGGGCTATCTGGTGCATTTTGAAATACAATTTCTTCAGTAAATAAATTAAAAATCCCTATCGCTGTTGGTTTTTAGGTGGATATGAGCAACAAAAAACACGCAGTGATTATTGGAGCAGGACCTGCAGGGCTCACCGCCGCGTTTGAGTTGCTTTCGCGAAGCGAAGAATATGATGTAACGGTGCTGGAATCCTCCACATACATGGGCGGAATTTCGCGCACGGTGAATTACAAGGGAAATCGCATGGATATTGGCGGACACCGCTTTTTTAGCAAAAGCGACCGCGTGATGCAGTGGTGGCTCAGCATGATACCCATAGAAAACGGCGCATCGCATGCCCACATTCATTACCACGGCAAAGAAGCCGAGGTTTCAGGCGCCGAAGCCGATCCAGACAAAACCCATCTGGTGATGCTGCTGAGAAACCGCCTGAGCCGCATTTATTTTCTGGGTAAATTCTTTAGTTATCCCGTTTCGCTAAACCTTCAAACCCTGAGAAATCTGGGTGTTGTGCAGGTTTTTAAGATTGTTTTCAGCTACGCTAAAATACGTCTGTTTCCGCGCAAGCCGGAAGTGACGCTGGAAGACTTTATCATCAACCGTTTTGGCAAGGAATTGTACCTCACATTTTTTAAGGATTACACCGAAAAAGTATGGGGTTTCAAGTGCAATGAAATCGCCAAGGACTGGGGCGCACAGCGGGTTAAGGGTCTATCCGTGAGCAAAGCCATGGCGCATGCGGTAAAGCAAATTCTGCGGCGTAAAAAGCCGGTTGATATTGGACAGAAAGGCACAGAAACCTCGCTGATTGAAAAATTCCTGTATCCCAAGCTGGGGCCGGGACAAATGTGGGAAAGGGTTGCCGAAAAAGTGCAGGAAATGGGCGGTCGTATTTTGGTGGAGCATAACGTTGTAAGGCTGGATGGATCGCCACAGGGATTGAACACTGTTTGGGTAAAAAATGAAAAAGGTGAGACCGTAGAATTCAAAGCAGACCTGGTTTTCAGCACCATGCCGGTGAAAGATTTGTTTGTGGCATTTTCGTTTGAAACCGATGAGCAGGTGAGAAATATAGCTACAGCGTTGCCTTACCGCGATTTTATCACGGTGGGATTGCTCTGTAAAAAGCTGAAACCGGGAACGCTACAGGATAATTGGATTTATATACAGGAGCGCGACGTAAAAATTGGACGCTTACAGATATTCAACAACTGGAGCCCTTATCTGGTGGCCGATGCCAATACTACCTGGCTGGGACTGGAATATTTCTGCAATGAAGGCGATGCCCTGTGGAGCCTATCCGATGAGGATTTCAAGGCCATGGCGGTTAAGGAAATGGAGAAGATTGGTTTGCTGTCTGCAGAAGATGTGCTCGATAGTACCCTCATTCGGATGCCAAAAACCTATCCCGCGTATACCGGATCCTACAGCGAGTTTCAGCGGGTGATTGACTATGTAAATAACATGGAAAATCTCTACCTAATTGGCCGAAACGGCATGCACAAATACAACAATAGCGACCACAGCATGCTCACGGCCATGACGGCGGTAGACAATATCCTTTCAGGTATTGGCAGTAAAGACAACCTCTGGCAAATCAATACCGAGGAGGAGTACCACGAGGCGAAGAGCGAATGATTTCGGCTTCCCGCTGCACTTTCAGCAAGTCTTTTAACCGAATGCGCGCAGATGCTTTTCCGCTAATCCAGAGATAATTGCCGCGGATGCTGCAAACATTAAAACCTTGCACATAAAACAGGGGTTTCCAGTTTTTGCCGCCATCGGTACTGTAATCGCTGCCGTTGGGGCCCGTGCAAACCCATATTTTACCGCGTTTGTGTGCGCAAATGCCGCTGCGGTAGCCATTGGGCATGGTTTGGCAGGGTGTCCAGGTGTGGCCGCCATCGGTGGTGTAACAGGCTGTGCTGTCTTTTTCGTTGGGTTTGTAGAATGAACCACCCACGGCCACGCCGGTATAGTTGCGGTGCAGGTAAAATCCATAGGCGCCTCCTGCTTTTTGCTGTTTGAAAGGCAAACGGCTGCGATAACGAATAAAATTGCCGGAAACACTGATGAACATACTTTTCTCATCCAGGATGGGAATGGCGCAGTAGTTGTGATTTCCCGTCCACTGCACGTTGCTTCCCGATGCTGCAAAATAGGAAGAGGCGCTGTCGGGCTGAAACCCTTGTTTATAATAGCTTTCGCGGTCTTTTGCAAATAGGAGGAAGGCCTTAAGTGAGTCGTTTTTGAGCACGTTTTTTGCGTGGATTTGGTACATTTTTTGATGCAAAATGCCGTCGCCAACCAGAATGAGTTTACCCTTGTAAACATCCATGGCGTCCAGAAAACTGCCGGGCCGGTAATCGTGGTATATTTCTTTCCAGTTTTCTCCGCCATCACGGGTAATGAGCACCACGCCGCTGTCGCCGCTACTCATGGCCATGGCTTGGTTTCGGCTGAAAGCGTGTATGTCGCGGAAATCTTTTCTGTCATAGCCTTTGGGATTGAGGTTTTCCCAGGTCTTTCCCCCGTTGACCGTTCTTATAATTGTGCCTTTGCTGCCTGAAACCCAGGCGGTTTTGCGATTTACAACCGATAAGCCCCGATAGCTTTGTGCATGGCCCAAAACAGCAAATAAAAAAAAGCTGATAAATCCGAAAAAACGCATTTTGTGCAACGAAAATACGGGCTTACCGACAATGTGTAAAAACCGGTTGTGTTTTTTAGTTGTTTATCGTGAAATTGCAGTCGTAAATTATGAAACCGATAAAAACCATTCAGGACTATCTGAACGCTGGTGAAACCCCCGAAATTTTGTTTTGGGTGGGTTGTGCCGGAAGCTTTGATGAGCGCGCGCAGCGGGTTTCAAAGGCCTTCGCATCTATTTTACAAAAAGCGGGTATCAAATTCGCCATCCTGGGCACCGAAGAAGGTTGCACCGGCGATCCTGCCAAACGCGCAGGCAATGAGTTTCTGTTTCAGATGCAGGCCATGCAAAACATAGAACTGTTGAATGGTTACGGTATTCAAAAAATCGTAACGGCTTGCCCGCATTGCTTCAATACCCTGAAAAATGAATATCCTGCTCTGGGCGGTAAGTACGAGGTCATTCACCATACCCAGTTTATCAACCAGTTGCTGGAGGACGGCCGTCTGGCCATAGAAGGCGGGCCTTTCAAAGGCAAGAAAATTACGTATCACGACAGCTGCTACCTGGGCCGCGCTAATGGCGTGTATGAAGCGCCCCGCATGGTGATTGAACGCCTGGATGCTGATCTGGTGGAGCTGAAACGCTGTCGCACCAACGGATTGTGTTGCGGTGCCGGCGGTGCACAAATGTTCAAGGAAGCCGAAGCGGGCAAAAAGGAAGTGAATGTGGAACGCACCGATGATGTATTGGAATCAGGCGCTGCGTTGCTGGCGGTGAATTGTCCGTTCTGCATGACCATGCTGCGCGACGGGACCAAGCACTTTGAAAAAGAAAACGAGATTCAGGTGCTGGATATTGCCGAGCTGGTAGACCAAAGCACCGTCAATTCATGAGTGTAGCCCATTTGTCTCCCGGTTCACGCGTTTGGTTTTTCATTGCCGACAGGCCCCTGAATGCTAACGAAGCCTCGCAGTTAAACCAGACAATGACCGAATTTATCAGCGGCTGGAAATCGCATGACAGTGCGCTTTCGGCGGGTTTTGAGTTGCGCTGGAATGCCCTGCTCACCGTGGCGGTGGATGAATCGGTGGAAACTCCCTCAGGATGCAGTATAGACAAGGTTTTTAGGCTGCTGACGGATTTTACGGCAGCAACAGGCATCGATTTCCTGAATCGCCTGCTTTTGCTGGTTCCTGAAGGTGAATCCGCGAATGTTTACACCCGACAAGCAGCGACTGCCGCCATTGAATCCGGGGAACTGAATGAAAATACACTTGTAGCAGATGTGATGCACACCCATCTGGAAACCTATAATGCACAACCTTTGCAGTCATTTCGCAACCACTGGATGGGCAAACAGCTACTCAAACAAAACGCATGAAAGATAAACGTATCTTAACCCTTTTTCTCACCATTTTCATTGACCTGCTGGGCTTTGGAATTATCATTCCCATTTTGCCGGTGGTTACCAAAAAAATGGCGATTCAATCAGGGTTGCACCTGGATGCGGATGTAGCCGTTGGGCTTACCATGGGTGTGTTTTCACTCATGCAGTTTTTGTTTTCGCCCATCTGGGGCTCGCTTAGCGATAAAATCGGTCGCAGGCCCATTATTTTGGGTAGTATACTGGCAACAGCCGTGGGATATGTGATGCTGGGTGTCAGCAATGCCTTTATCATCCTGTTTCTGGCACGGCTGGTAGCCGGAATTGGGAGCGCCAATATCAGTGCGGCACAGGCCTATATTGCGGATATAACACCGCCACAGGAACGGGCCAAAAGAATGGGCCTGATTGGTGCGGCATTCGGACTGGGCTTTGTGTTCGGGCCACCGATTGGCGGCGCCCTGTTTGCCGCAGGCGGACTGATGTGGGTGGGTTTTGCCACTGCATCGCTGTGCGTGCTGAATTTCGTGATGGCCTGGTTTACCCTGCCCGAAAGCTTGACACAGAAAAATACCGAGCGCCGTTCGTTCATTTCATCTTTCACGGGATTAAGACACGTATGGAAGGAAGAAATTCTGGGTGAACTTTTCATTATCAATGTTATATACATTGCGGCTTTCAGCATGATGCAGGTTAATGCTTCCGTGCTCTGGAGCGAGCATTATCATCTCACCGAAAAGCAGGTAGGATATATGTTTGGATTCATTGGCGTTTGCAGCGCTGTGGTTCAGGGCGGCCTGATTGGTACCATCCAAAAAGTGGTGGGATTGCAGCGTATGTTGCTGTTCGGCTGTCCCATTGTGGCTGTGGGACTTTCCGTCATTCCATTGCCTTCTCAGGATTGGTTTGTTCCGGTGCAGATTTGTGCCGTGATGTGCCTGGCAATTGGCAACGGCATGCTCATGCCCGCGATTAATTCGCTGGTTTCGGCCAATACCCCTGCACATGATCAGGGCAAAACACTGGGCCTGCTGCAAAGCACAGGCTCGCTGGCGCGCTCGGTGGGTCCGGTGGTGAGCGGATTTTTATACAGTATTGGTTTTATGTTGCCCTATATCAGTGCGGGTGTGCTGATGATGCTAAATTTGTTGCTGGCTATGATGCTGGTTTCAAAATTGCGTTCCCAAACAAAAGCCGCTGTTTCTGAAAGTTAAGCAAACTTCTAAATTTGAAAAAGCTGAAGGTACTTCATATCAATGCATCATCTGAAGGGGGCGCGTCGGTTGTTGCGCAGCGACTCAATGAGGCCTTGAATGAATCAGACCTTGTTTCATCCAAACACCTGGTTTTTTCCGGTAAATCATACAGCGGAAAATCAAAATGGGGCTACACGTTGCTTTCGAATACGCCTTGGAAGCGTTTCACCGCATTTTTACGTCATGCGCTGGATAAACTGGATTTTTTAAGATTTGAGGCGGATAAATCCATTCGCTTTCAGTTTAGCCATGCTTCCATGGGCATGGATATTAGCAAACATCCACTGGTTCAGGAGGCTGATATCATTCATCTACACTGGGTGCACAAAGGGTTTCAGTCTTTTGCAACGCTGGAAAAACTATTGGCTTTGCCCAAGAAATTCGTGTGGACATGCCATGACTTGTGGCCGGTAACCGGAGGTTGCTACTACAATTGGGGTTGTACTAACCATGAAACAGGCTGCGGTAATTGCAAATACCTGAAAAAGCCGGCTGCTGATGATTTGTCTGCAGAGCTTATACAGAGAAAAATACACCTTTGGGGTAACAATCAGATTCGTTGGATTACGCCCAGTCGCTGGCTGGCCGAACAGGGCAAGAATAGCCTCGTTATGCGAAATAACAAGCCCTTTGAGGTAATCCCGAATCCAATTGATACAGTCGCTTTTCATCCATTAACCGAAGAGGAACGTGCAGCATTGCGCTCAAAATATGGATTGAATCCAAATTTGCCGGTTCTGTTGTTTTCTGCTGCCTTTCTGGGCAATCCGGCCAAGGGGTTCTCCCATTTTATTAATTTTTGTTCTTCCCTGCACCAATCAGGTTTTGCCTTTCATGCATTGATTTTAGGCGACAATAAAGGGCAGGAGCTACAGTTAGATTTTCCGTTTATCCATTGGGGTTATGTTTCCGATGCCGATAACATAAAACACGCTTTCATCCTGAGTGATTTGTATGTGATTACTTCTGCTCAGGATAATTTGCCTACTACGATTATGGAAAGTTTGTCGCTGGGCACACCGGTAGCCGGCTTTAAAGTAGGTGGCATTCCTGAACTTGTAGACGAGGGATTGAATGGGTTTCTGGCAGAATCAGGAGATACGGCGGGTCTGGCTGAAAAAGCGGCTTTGTTTTTTCAGGATAAGGCCAAAAGGGAGGCATATAGAAGCAGCGCAAGAAATAAGGCTGTCACTACCTACGATACCGCAGTAATCGCAGCAAAATTTGCAGCTGTTTATCAGAATTTATAAAACAAACAGGGCGACATTTCTGCCACCCTGCCTGTAACTAAACGTATGAAAATACAAGATCTTTATTAATCTACATTATCATGAAGATGCCGATTGGGCTTCACGAGGTGGTCTACTTCTTCGGTGTTTTCGGAGATAGTCATTCTGGAAACCTGATTATTATCGCTGGCAGGCGCCTGAAACAGTACTTTTTCTCTGCGCAGATATGCTGGTGTTTCCAACGATTCCAGCGCATTTTCCCTTGACAGGCGAGAGGGTTCCAGGTTGCGGAAGTGTTCGTGTTCTTCCAAACCCGGTTGTTGTACCGGGGGTGCTTCGGCCACCGCTTCATCAAAAGAGATGGGCTGAGCCAGTTTGCCAAAACCGTCTTCATTCTGGATTTCCTGATTTACAAAAACCTCCGGAGCGGATACCACACGCTGGGGAGTCGACGATACAGGAACTTCAAAGCCCGTGGCAATCACGGTAATGGAGATTTCTTCTGACAGTCTTTCATCGTGGGTAATGCCCATTTTCAGATGTGCCGTATTTCCGGCTTCCTGCTGCAGGTATTTTTTTACCCTGGCGGTTTCGCCCATGGTGGGTTCTTTGGAGCCATAGGTAATATTTACCAGCAGGTGTTTGGCTTTGTTGATACGTGTGTCGTCCAGCAGGGGGCTGTCCAGTGCAAGTTTGGCAGCTTCTTCAGCCCTGTCGGGTCCGGTGGCTACGCCCGTCCCCATAATTGCCCTGCCACTTCCGCTCATCGCGGTTTGTACATCTTTAAAGTCTACGTTGATGGTACCGGCTTTGGTAATTATTTCTGCAATGCCTTTGGCAGCCGTACACAAGATATCATCTGCTTTGGAAAACGCCTGGCGCACGGGCAAATCGCCGTACATTTCCACGATCCTATCATTGCTGATGGTGAGGAGCGCATCTACATGGGGTTTTAGGTTATCTATACCCTGCATTGCCTGACCGATTCTGTCGGGGCCTTCATCGTTGAAAGGAATGGTTACGATACCTACAGTAAGTATGCCCAGTTCTCGGCTCACTTGTGCAATCACGGGCGCAGCGCCTGTTCCTGTTCCACCGCCCATGCCGGCAGTTATAAATACCATTTTAGTATTGCTGTTCAGGAGATCCTGAATCTGTTGCTGGCTTTCCAGGGCGGCCATTCGGCCCATTTCGGGCTCAGAGCCTGCTCCCAGTCCTTCGGTGAGCTGCAGTCCCAGCTGTATGCGGTTGGGTACCGGACTGTCAAGCAGTGCCTGTGCATCCGTATTGCATACGTAAAATTCTACTCCCTCTATTCCCTGACGGAACATGTGGTTTACGGCATTGCTTCCGCCTCCGCCCACGCCAATTACCTTGATAATGGCTCCTGTCATGCGGATTACATCCGGTTCAAAATGTGATGGCATATCTTTATTCTTTCTTTTTTATGATTCGTTTGTGAAATCTTCTCCGTCCTTCATCCAGTTTTTAAAATCATTCATGATTTTACCACCAAAATTACCGCCCCAGTTTCTTTGAAAAAATCCGGGTTTTTCCTGCTGCTGTTCATTTTCCTGAGGCGTTTCGGCAATGGCTTCAGGTTTTTCGTTTACGGGCTTGGGAGATTCCGCTACCAACAGAGTATTTTCCGGCACATTAAATCTGGCTGAACTTTCAAAACCCCGCAGCACCAAACCAATGCCTGTGGCAAACATAGGATTTCTGACTTCGTCTATCATTCCTTTTCCGAGACGCTGTCCGGGTGTTCCAATGTGCACCTCCAGCGCAGTGTGGAATGAGACCAGCTGGGTAATATTGGCCAGCGAAGATCCGCCGCCGGTGAGAACTATACCGCCCGCCAGACGATTTTTCATAGTAGAAACCTCAATTTCATAGTTGATGCGCTCAATAATGTCTTCCATGCGGGCCTGTATAACCTGTGCTATGGCAAAGCGGCTGATTTCTTTGTGTTTGCGACCGGGTAGTCCGGGAACCACAACCACTTCATTTTTCATGCTTTCCGTAGGGTAGCAGCTGCCATAGTTAACCTTAACGATTTCGGCCTGTTCAGGCAAAATTCCGAACGCTTCCTTCAGATCTTTGGTGATTCGATCACCACCAATGGAAATAATGGCAGTGTGGCGGATAGAGCCGTCTTCAAACACGCAGATATCCGTGGTGCCACCACCAATGTCGATTAGAGCAACACCGGCATCCATTTCGGCTTGCGACAATACAGCTGAGGCCGAGGCATATGGCTCAACAATCAGATCGGCTACTTCCAGTCCGGCGCGTTTTACGGCCTCAAAAATATGGCGGGCTGCAGCCGTTTGTCCGGTAATGATGTGGTAATTGCATTCAACGCGAACACCCATGCGGCCAATAGGATCCTTAACACCATCTTCATCATCAATGCGGTAATCCTGCGGCAACACGTGCAGAATTTCCACGCCGGGCTCCAGGGCAAGATATTGCATTTCCTGTTCCAGTTTATCCAGTTCTTCCTGTTTGATTTCTTCGTATGAATTGCGCCTCGTCAGTGTGCCACGGTGTTGCATGCTGCGGATATGGTGTCCTGCAATTCCCACAAAAACATTTTTTATGGCCACCTGGCTTTGTCGCTGGGCCTCTTCAACAGCCTCCCGTATGGCAGCTTCTGCCTTGCGGATATTGGCTACCATGCCCCTTGAAACGCCCCCGGCACTGGCAGCTTTGCCCATGCCCAGCACGTTGATTTTGCCGTTTTCGGCCAATTGCCCAACAATGGCGCAAATCTTGGTTGTTCCAATGTCGAGGCCTACGATGATATCATTCTTTGAAGCCATGTTTGTGTGTTGTGTATTAGTGTTTATCATTTTGGACGGTATTTTCTTTTTTCTGTTCAGTTATATTGACACTTTTGATGCCTACTATCTGTCCGCGGTATTTTAGGCTGATAGTATGGTACTTATCCCAGCCTGTGTTTCGCAAGCCTTTCTCGTAGAACTGGCGGAGGTTTGCGAACTTTTCTGGTAGATTTTCGGCGTCGCCTGTTACAATGCTATGCTTTCCTACCCTGGGAACCAAGATCAGGTCACCGGAGTTATCTACATGGCATTGTTCAAATTGTGCGTTCCACAAAGGATTAGCATCAATAAATATGGATAATTTCAGCAATTGTTTCAGCATGGCTGATTTTGCCTGAACGGATTCAGCCAGTTTTTCAGTGATATTGCCCGTTGCCGGTAAAACATCCGGAGCGTGTTTGCCCCGGTAAGGTATTTTAAAACCTGCTGTGTCCATGAAAAAGGTTTCTCCGGCAGTATTGGTAACCCTTACAATGGGTTTTCGCTGCACGATTTGTATTTTCATTACCCCGTCAAGACTGATATATACCTGTGAAGACTGGATATAGGGCAAAGATTTTAATGTTGTTTCCAGCTTGGTGAGGGAAATCTGCGATGCAGCCTTGCCCTTAGGGTTTCCGCAGGTGCGGTTCACAATATTGAATACATCCTGCTCATTGAGGAAAAACACACCGCTATCAGGGAGTATAACAATGTCTATTTTCTCAATATTCCTGTTTTTCCCTGAATATTTTAGTGCACCCCAGACTGCGAAAAGAGTGACAAGAAGCCCTATCAGTATGCTGAACAGCCAAACCCTGGATTTGCTGATATTTTCGAATTTAAATCCCATGGTATATTTCTTTAATTACAGGTACAAGTCTATCTATGTCACCTGCTCCAAGTATCAAAAGCAGAGATGGTTTTGTTTTTTTAATAAATTCAATTACTTCCTTGTTTTCCATTCGTTTTTTTGCAGAATTTTTCATTTTATCCAAAAGCCAGTCGGAAGTAATTCCGGGAATTGGCAATTCTCTGGCAGGATAAATATCGAGTAAAATGGGGTTGTCGAGTTTATCCAGACTCTCAGCAAAACCGTCTGCAAAATCACGTGTTCGTGTGAATAGATGGGGTTGAAATATTCCGGTAATGGCTTTGTTTGGGTGAAGTGCCTTTACTGAACCAATGATCGCATTCAGTTCCTGCGGATGGTGAGCATAATCATCAATCACGATGTAATCAGGCGTTTTTACCACATATTCAAATCGGCGCTTTGCCCCGCGGTAACTGCTTACCCCACTTCTTAAATCGGCTTTCAGGATGCCAGGCAGATTTAAGCATGCAGCCACCGCGGCGGTGGCATTTTCCACGTTGTGAAAACCGGGAAGTCCGGATTGCCATCCGGGAAGTGTTTTGTGAATGTTTTCATTTGAAATTGTAATGTCAAAATGAAATGTACCTTCCGAAGTTATGATATTATTGCAGGCTACAGACGGAACCACATTTGCCTGGGTACCGTATGCCGTGCACTGTATTTGTGCTGGCCAGGTTTCCTTAAGTGAATGGTGGTAGATAATCTGCCCGCCTGATTTTATCTTCCCTGCAAAAATGCGAAACGCTTCGCGAAAGGCTTCTTCGTTTTCGTAAATATCCAGATGATCAGGGTCGATAGCTGTAATGATCGCAGTATCAGGATTTAGTCTGTGAAAACTTCTGTCAAATTCATCTGCCTCTAAAATGATTACAGGCTTGTCAGGGAAAATTTCCCTGCCCGAGGTTTGGTTAATGTAATTGGTGCCGTAATTGGCTGAAATGCCTCCTAAAAATGCAGCGAAATTCACATTGCATTCATACAGCAAATGGGCAATGAGCGTGGATGTGGTGGTTTTGCCGTGGGTGCCGGCCACTGCAATGCAAAATGCGTCTTTGCTGATGATGCCGAGTACCTCACTACGCTTGTAAAGGCTATATCCGTTATCGCGAAGGTGATTCAGCTGAATGTGGTCTGCAGGAATGGCAGGCGTGTATACCAACAGCACTGATTCGGGTGAAGTGGCTATGCAGGATGGCAGTGTAGCTATGCTGTCTTCAAATGTGATGTCTACACCTTCTTTCTGTAGCGCGTCCGTGAGCTCTGATGGCGTTTTGTCATAGCCCGAAACGACAATACCGCGCGATTTCAGGTATCGGGCGATGGCGCTCATGCCAATGCCTCCAATGCCTAAAAAGTATGCGTGTTTAATTTCGTTCAGGTTCATGAGGTGATTAGGTTTTTAATTTCAGCTACTATGGCAGTGGTGGCATTAGGTCGGGCAACCTGCTTCAGGGCTTTTTGCATGCTTTCAATGAGGTGTTTGTTACCAAGGGTTTCAATGGCTTTGTTAACCAAGGTATTCATGGCATCTGCATCCTTTACCATTAAAGCTGCGCCCAGTTTGCTGAACTGCAGTGCATTTTTAGTTTGGTGGTCGTCCGTAACATTGGGTGAAGGGACCAGCAGGGCAGCCTTGCCGCAAACGGCTATTTCAGCCATGCTCAGGGCTCCGGCCCGCGAAATAACCAGATCCGCGGCTCCATAGCCGTATTCCATTTCACGTAAAAATGTCATGGCCATTATCCCGTTTCGGCCTTCGCTTTCTGCAGTAAAGTTCTTTCCTGTTTGCCAGATAACTTGAATGCCTGCCTTTTCCAGCTGATTCAAACCTTTTTGAATGGCCAGGTTTATGCTTTTTGCACCCAGGCTGCCTCCGGTTATAAACAGAACGGGCTTATCGGGGTTTAATCCAAAAAATTTGCAGGATTCAGATTTATTTCGTATATTAGATAGGTTTTCTCTAACAGGGTTGCCGGTAAACCGTACTTTTTCCCCCGGAAAGACCGTTTCCATATCAGGGAATCCGGTACAAATAATGTTAACGCGTTTTGCCAGTATTTTGTTGGTAAGTCCGGCAAAGCCGTTTCCTTCCCAGATAAGGGTCTTTTTATCCATGCCTGAGGCCGCATATAAAACAGCCAGACTAGCGTATCCGCCTGTGCCAATAACACAGTCGGGATTAAATTCTTTTATTATCGTTTTCGACTTAAAATAAGCCTTTATAAATTTCCACAGCACCAGCAGATTTACTGGGCTGATGGCTCTTCTCAGTCCCATTACATCAAGGCCAATAATTTTGAAGCCTTCCTGCGGAACTTTTTCCATTTCCATGCGGTTGCTGGCACCCACAAACAGGATGTCACAGCCGGGATATTCCTGTTGCAGCAGTTGTGCAACAGCCACCGCCGGAAATATGTGTCCGCCGGTGCCACCTCCCGATATGAGGAACTTACGCTGCATTCAGTTTTTCTTTTTCTTCTTTAATGGTTCGGCTTACACTTAGGATTACGCCGAATGCGATGCTATTAAACACTAGGCTGGTACCGCCCATACTCACAAGCGGAATAGTCAAGCCCGTAACGGGCAGCAGCCCAACAGCAACCCCCATATTTACAAAGGCCTGAAAACTCATGCTCAGGCATAAACCAAGAGCCAGCAAGGCTCCGAATGCCTTGGGGCTCTCAACCACAATTCGGATGCAGCGGAAAATGAGGATGAGGAAGAGCAAAACCATACCTGCACCGCCCACGAAACCGTATTCTTCCACGATGATGGCGTAAATAAAATCTGAGTAGGGGTGTGGCAGATAATTGCGCTGGGTGCTGTTTCCGGGACCTTTTCCGAACAAGCCCCCTGTTGCAACGGCTATTTTAGATTGCAGTTGCTGATAATTGCTTTCACCATTGTCTTTGCCTGTAAAGGTTTCAATGCGTTTTTTCCATGTGGGAATGCGGCTGTTACTCATGTTTTCTACATTGATATTAAGCAGAATTACCACCATCAAGCTGAAAATAGCGGCTCCGGCAAATCCTAGCAAGGCCAGATACTTAAAATTGATGCGTCCTATAAACAGTAGCATACAGCAAGTGGCGAAGACCAGCAGGGCTGTACTGAGGTTTTCGGGTGCAATGAGGGTTACTACAATGATGATGACAATCAGGATGTTTCGAAAAACCTTGAAACTGTCAATCTCTTCTTGTTTTTTGCTCAAATACCGGGCTATATACATAATCAGAAACAGCTTTGCCATATCGCTGGTCTGAAATGTAATGCCCAGGCCGGGTATAGGCAGTACTCGGGTGGCATTGTTAATTTCACTGCCAATGGCCAGTGTTATTATCAGTAAAACAATTGAAATCCAAATGAACAGTTGCGATAGCCGGGAAAAATATTGGTAATTGATAAGATGGCAGAGGTACAAAAAGCCAAAGCCAATAAGCAGAAAACCGGTGTGACGGAGGAAATAGAATTCGGTGTTCCCGCCCTGCTTACTGAATGCCAGTCCGCCGGTGGAGCTGTAAACAGCCAGTATGCCTACCAGCGAAAGGATAATCACGATGGCCCATATCCATGGGTCACCACGAAAAATCTTGCTGAATTTACTGCCTTCTGCGCTCATGTTTTAGAGTTTTCTTACGGCTTCCTTAAACTGCCTGCCGCGGTCTTCGTAATTGTCAAACAGGTCGAAACTAGCACAGGCCGGTGAAAGCAATACACAATCTCCTTTTTGGGCAAGACGGCTAGCCACATGCACGGCCTCCTTGGCGCTGCCTGTGTTGATGATCATATCCACATCATCCTGAAATGCCTGGTGGATTTTGATGTTGTCGAGACCCAGACAAATGATGTACTTTACTTTTTCTTTCACAAGCGACTTAAGCTCCTTGTAGTTGTTGCCTTTGTCAACGCCGCCTGCAATCCAAACCACAGGCTTGTCCATGCTTTCGAGGGCATACCATGCGCTGTTTACATTAGTGGCTTTGGAATCGTTGATGTATTCTACGCCATTGACGCGGTTTACATGCTCAAGACGGTGTTCGGCATTTTGAAAGTTGCAGAGGCTTTCGCGGATGGTTTCTTTGCGAACGTCGAGAAGGCTGGCTACCACGGCAGCGGCCATGCTGTTGTACGTGTTGTGAATTCCACGCAGTGAGATTTCTTCCATATTGATGGTCATTGTTTGTTTGTTGTTATTGATAAAGAGGGTGTTGTTTTCTACATAAGCGCCCTGATTACAGGCTTTAGTAATAGATATGGGCAGGGTATTCGCCTCACCGGTTTTCATGCCGAAATACTGCATGCTGATGGGGTCGTCCTGGCAATAAATAAAATAGTCAGATGCCTGTTGGTTGCGGGTGAGCCTGTATTTACTTGCGGCATAAAGCTCCATTTTGTATTCATACCTGTCCAGGTGGTCAGGTGTGATATTGGTAAGTACTGAAATATGAGAACGGAATTTGTAATTACCATCCAGTTGAAAACTGCTTACTTCCAGCACATAAATATCATGGTTTTCTTCGGCTACCTGCCTGGCAAAACTCTTGCCGATATTGCCACCCAGTCCTACATTGAGGCCCGCATTTTTGAGAATATGATGCGTAAGCAGGGTCGTGGTGGTTTTGCCGTTGGTTCCGCTAATGCACACCATTTTGGCATCGGTATAGCGTCCGGCAAATTCAATTTCTGAAATAACGGGAATTCCTTTTTTCATCGCAGCCTGAACCATGTGTGCCTTGTCGGGTATACCGGGGCTCTTTACCATTTCATCGGCTGATAATATTTCAGATTCTGTATGCTTGCCTTCTTCCCAGCGCACCCCGATTTTTTCCAGTTCATGGCGGTAGTTTTCTGCAATTTTGCCCATATCGGATACAAACACGTCCCAACCTTTGGACTTGGCCAAAACAGCGGTTCCCGTGCCCGATTCGCCTGCTCCCAATATGACAAGTTTTTTGTTCAACGCAGTTTCAGCAATGCAATGGATACAAGTACCAGAATGATAGTTACCAGCCAGAAGCGAAGGGTGATTTTACTTTCAGGAATATTGAGTTTCTGAAAATGGTGATGCAATGGACTCATTAAAAAAATCCTTCGTCCTTCTCCGTATTTCTTTTTGGAGTATTTAAACCAGCCCACCTGTAATACCACACTTAAACTTTCGGCAAAGAATACACCACACAAAATGGGAATTAGCAGTTCCATTTTGATGATAATGGCTACAGCTGCTATAGCACCACCCAAGGCGAGGCTTCCTGTATCGCCCATAAATACCTGTGCGGGGAATCCGTTGTACCACAAGAATCCCAAACATGCACCTATGACGGCAGCCAGGAATACAACTACCTCGCCACTTTGTGGCACATAGATTATGTTCAGGTATTCGGCCAGTTTTACGTTACCCGCTGCATATGCGAGCACGCCGAGTCCCAATCCTACAATGGCTGTGGTTCCTGCTGCCAGTCCGTCGATGCCATCTGTGAGGTTCACCGCATTGGTGACTGCCATACAGATGAATACAATAACAGGCAGGAAAATAAACCAGGCATTGTTTGCTCCCGGTATAAGGTTAGAATAATTGAGTCTGTGGCTGGTGATGGGAAGGTTTGTTTCCAGCGGAATATTTGCTTTACTATGGGTGTAGTCTATAGCAACGGCAATTACCACCCCAAGTAGCAGTTGACCTACCAGTTTGGTTGTGGCTTTCATGCCTTCCTTATTCTTTTTGAAAACTTTTATATAGTCGTCAATTGCGCCGATAGTGCCCATCCATATTGTACTTATCAGCATTAGTATTACATAGACATTGTCTATTTTAGCCAGCAGTAGGGTGGGGATGATGATGGCCAGCAAAATTATAATGCCGCCCATGGTAGGTGTCCCTTTTTTCTGAAGTTGTCCTTCCAGCCCCAGATTGCGAATTTCTTCCCCAATCTGCTGCCTTTGAAGCCAGCGAATAATGCGTTTGCCAATCAGTAAAGCAATCAATAGGCTCATAATACCTGCCATGCTGGCCCTGAAACTGATGTACTGAAAAACACCGGCTCCGGAAACGTTGATGCTGTCGAGGTATTTGAATAAATAGTATAGCATTATGTGTTGTTTTGGTTAAATATTGATTTTACGATAGCCTTGTCATCAAATGGGTGTTTAACACCCTTGATTTCCTGGTAGGTTTCATGACCTTTTCCGGCAATGAGGATTACGTCACCTGGCGCTGCCAGTATAGTTGCAGTGCGAATGGCTTCCTTTCGGTCGGTAATTTTTAGCAGTTTTTTGTAGTACTGACCTTCCACACCGGCCTCCATCTCTTGGATAATGGCGTCCGGATCCTCGTCTCTGGGGTTATCGCTGGTAAAAATGACTTTACTGCTGAGTCTCGCGGCAATTTTACCCATTTCAGGTCTTTTTGTGGTATCGCGGTTGCCTCCGCATCCCACCACAGTTATAAGCTGAGCATGGTTGCCCCTGATGTCATTAATGGTTTTGATAACATTTTCCAATGCGTCTGGGGTATGAGCGTAATCCACAATGGCGGTGATTCTGTCAGGTCCGTTAATGGCTTCAAACCGGCCGTTTACCCTGCCAGCTTTAGTGAGTGGCAGGATAATGTCTTCTTCACCGGAAGTAAGAAGGAATGCAGCTCCATAAACTGCTGCCAGGTTGTATGCGTTGAAAGCTCCCACCAGGTTTACCCAGGCTTCCTTGCCATCGAGTTTTAATTGCATTCCCTGAAAATCACTTTCCAGGATTTTAACGGTGAAATCGGCACCGCTTTTCATGGCGTACGTGTAGCGCGCTGCTTTTGTGTTTTGCAGCATGATCATTCCATTGCGGTCGTCTTTATTGGTGAGTGCCCATGCGGTGGCGGGCAGGTCATCAAAAAACTGCTTTTTAGCCTTTAGGTAATTGTCAAAGGTTTTATGGTAATCCAGATGGTCGTGAGAGAGATTGGTGAAAACCGCACCGGTGAATTCCAGTCCGGCTATTCTGCGCTGGTGAATGGCATGCGAACTGCATTCCATAAAGCAATAGTCACAATCCGCTTCCACCATCTGCGCCAGCAATGCGTTCAATCCTGCTGCATCGGGTGTGGTGTGTGTGCTGGGGATGATTTCTGTGCCAATTCTGTTTTCTACCGTAGATACCAATCCACAGCGATATCCCATACCGGTGAAGAGTTCAAACATTAGCGTGCTGACGGTGGTTTTTCCGTTGGTTCCTGTTGTGCCTACCAGTTTTAGGGTTTGGGTGGGTTCACCATAAAACATGTGACAGGCAATACCCATGGATTCAGCAACATCATCTACCAAAATATAGGTAACACCTTCTCTGGCCTTGTCAATCTTGTTGGCGAGAATTGCAGTTGCACCATTATCAATGGCTTTGTCAATAAAATCGTGCCCATCGGCATGGGTTCCCGGCATGGCGGCATAAAAAAAGCCTTTTCCCGCCTTGCGGCTGTCAATGCAAACCCCATTTATGACAACATCGCCTTGTCCGATAACTTTTATCGGTTTAAGTCTGTTGATGATATGTTGTAGCGAAAATGTCAAAACGGTTCCAGTTTCAGGTGTATTTCCGTGATTTTTGAAAGTGCAGTGCCTGCGGGTATGCTTTGTGATACTACGTGGCCGTAGCCTTCGCTGCTCACGGTTATTTTGTTTTGTTCCAGCCAGACTATAACGTCGCGAAGCCCCATGCCTTTAAAATCAGGCAATTGACCTTCACGGATTGTTGACGACTTAAGCAATACGGAAAACCCCTTTTTTTCGCCGGTTATCCATTCACTTTGTTTGTTACTATCGAGTGTAGAGCTGATGTTCAGAGTATTCAGTACCTGACGGGTTTTTACACTGTTACCTTTCAGGATGGATGGCATCTGGGGGTCGCCGTTTGCTGCCGCTACAGGCTGTATTTTTAGCGAGCTGCTATAGATTTTATCGGCTATGTCTTTAAACACCGGCCCGGCCACCAAAGCTCCGTATATGATGCCTTTTTTTGGTTCGTTGATGACAACAATAATTGTATATTGGGGATTAGATGCCGGGAAATAACCTGCAAATGAGGCTTTATAGCTGCCATCTTCATAAGTTTTTCCTTTGGCGATTTTTGCCGTGCCTGTTTTACCCGCTACTGAATAGTTTGGGTTTTTCAGGTTCGTTGCCGTTCCGTGGTCAACCACTCCTTCCATCATACTTTTCAGGGCTGCCAGGGTTTTGTCGCTGCATATTTTTTCATTAACGATTTCAGGGGCTATGTTTTTAATAAGTCTTCCTTCGTGTCTGATTTCACTTACCATGTAAGGCCGCATCATTTTGCCATTATTGGCAATTGCATTATACAACATCAGCATCTGCAACGGCGAGATTTTTGTTTCATAGCCTATACTCATCCAGGGCAGGGTAGTGTTGTACCAGTTCTTTGATTTTTTAGTTTTAATGAGCGGATTATTAGGGGTTTGTATGTCAAATTCTGGTTTAAAATTTAATCCAAGCCGCAATGCATGATTGACAAATTTTTCAGGTTGCTTGCCGAAGTGTTTCAGCACAAGTTTGCTGATGCCCACATTGCTGGATTTTTCGAAGCTCTCCTGCAGGGTAAGTATGTTTTTATTGGGTTTGGTGGCATCTTTCATGGTTTCTCCAAACATTTTTACTTCACCGCCCTGCACATTTACACTGTCGGTTGGTTTGGCATAGCCGTCCTCAAGCAATGCCATTGCCGAAACCAATTTGAAAGTAGACCCCGGTTCTTCAAACTCATTTACAGCATAATTAAGTACTTCCTCATATCCGCCTTTTTCATTGCGTTTCAGGTTTGCCATAGCTTTAATGGCACCCGTTTTTACTTCCATTACTACAGCACATCCATGGTCTGCTTCGTTTGTGGCTAATACCCTTTGCAATGCATTCTGCGCCACGTCCTGAAGGTTTACATCGAGCGTGGTTACGATATCGTAGCCATTCACGGGATCCTTAATTTTTGCATTTTCCATAGGACGCCAGATATTTCCGGGCATTCGTTTTTCCATGCGCTGTCCGTTGGTGCCTCTTAAAAGGCTGTCAAATGCTCCTTCCAGGCCCACATACACACCATCCTTGCTGTAACCAATGGTTCTTTTGGCAAGGTCACCCATGAAATACAGTCGTTTTCCCTGTTCGTCAAACCAAAAACCGCCTTTGAATTTTCCTTTTCTAATAAGAGGCCAGTTTTTAATCTTTTTTATAACATCATAGCCCTGGTCTTTCACAACCAGCGCATATCTTGATTTGTTGTTTTTTAATTGGGTGAAATAGTTCTTCCAGCCGGCCTGATTTTTGTCTTTAAATTCAGTAGCCATAAGTAAAGAGAGGCTGTCAATGTACTTCCGGAAGGTGTCTTTGGTCAGGCCATCTGCCATGGCATCAAAAACGATGTTGTAGCGGGGAACCGATGTAGCGAGTAAGCTGCCATCTGCCGCATAAATATTGCCGCGTATGGCCTTGACATCAATTGTACGTGTGTTTTTTTGCTGCATTTCCTTGCTGAATTCTTCATCAGATCCAAGTTGCAGCCTGGCCGCTGCGAATAATACGGAAAACCCAAATACCAAAACAATCCCGAATACGAGATATGTCCTGAGCAGAATGGCCCTGCGTGTATTTACCCTAGCGTTTTCCTGCTTTGACATGATTTTCGATTTTTACGGGTGGTACATTCAGTTCTTTCAGCCCCCCGGCTTCCACTTTTTTAGCAATCTCACTCTGTTTACTCGCATTGGTGATCTCGCTTTCCAGGCTGATTTTCTCGCTGTGCAGTTCTTTAAGTTCTTTGATTAGTTTGTCTTTGGCTCTCAGCGCTTTGTTTGCATGGTGCTGGTTGTAGATGTAAAACAACATGAGTCCAAATGCCATGAGCCCAAATTTCACCCACGACCAGATACCTGCAGTTTCCTGCTGCTCTTGGCTTTCAGGCTGGGAATGAACTGAGGGTTCATCGGTTGACTCCAAGGGTTCCATTTCTGTGTTCATCGTTTTACTCCTATTCTCATTTTTGCACTGCGTGCCCGGTTGTTTGCATTTATCTCAAGGTCATCCGGTACTATCGCTTTATTGGGTTCGGGGTCAAAGGGGCGTTCAACATTGCCATACATGTCGGTTTGTCTGTCACCATCAAAATTTCCTGTTTGAAGAAAGTTTTTTACCATGCGGTCCTCGAGACTGTGGTAACTGATAACAACGAGATGCCCGCCACTGCCTATGCAATCTGCTGAAGCCTTAAGCAAAGCTTCCAAAGCCTGCATTTCCCCGTTCACTTCAATGCGCAGTGCCTGGTAAACCTGACTCAGGTATTTGGCCGGTGTGTTTTTGGGTGTGCATGGTGCTATTGTTTTCTTGAACTGCTCGTTTGTGTATATATATTGTCCGGTGCGACTCTGGCAAATGATAGATGCGAGACGGCCTGCATTTGGGATTTCTCCCCACATTTTGAAAATGTGTTTCAGTTTGTCTTCGGGATACGTATTTATAATATCAGCTGCAGAGAGAACAGACTTTTTATCCATGCGCATATCCAGCGGACCTTCCAGGCGGTGGGCAAATCCTCTCTCGCCCACATTGATCTGGTGCGATGAAATGCCAAGATCGGCCAGCATACCCGAAATAGGCATCATTTTGCCATAGCGCATGAACTGTTTAATGAACCTAAAGTTGTGGTTTATCAGTGTGAATCGCTTGTCGTCCGGGGCGTTGGCCAGGGCTTCATCATCGCGGTCGAAGGCAATCAATTTACCTTTAGCTGAAAGCTTTTTAAGAATAGCACGCGAATGCCCACCACCTCCAAAAGTGGCGTCTGCATAGACTCCGTTAGGGTCATGCACCAGTGCGTCAACACTGGGATTCAGCAGTACGGGTACGTGATATTCTTGCATGTTGCATACGGTTTCATTCCAAACTTCATGGCTCTTTTCTGTTTCCCGATTGCTGCTGATGAAAGAATTGCGCCAGTTTGCTGAGTTCATCTGAATCCACCGAAAGCTCGGTTTCATAATTAGAACGGCTCCAGATTTCCACTTTGTTGCCATACGCACTAAGAACTACCTCATCAGTAAGTTCGGCGTATTCGCAAAGTTTTTTAGGAATCAGAACCCGCTGGGCGTTGTCAATCTGAACCAGGTTTGCACCGTTGGTGAAAATTCGTTTAAAACGGCGAATTTCAGGGCTCAAAAAGTCATCGACCGCGGTCAGCTTACCGGTTTCTTCCGACCAGTCTTCTCGGGTGTACAGAACGAGACACTTTTCAAATCCCCGGTTGACAACAAGTGTGTTTCCTGCGCTTTCAGGAAACTGCGCACGAAGCCTCGATGGTAAAGACAATCTGCCTTTCTCATCAAGCTTACATACATACTCGCCAATCAATCCGGACATAGGTTTGGAATTCCGTCTGCTAAATAAAAACTAAAAATCCCACTTTTTCCCACTTTTTACCCTTTTTAAACACCAGTTATCCACATAACGGTATTAAATTCGGTTTTATTGTGGGTTATTTTCACAATGAGATGATTAATTATTCAGCAAAAATAGTCAAAACCCTTGTAAATACGATACTTTTTTAAAAGTGGGTGAAAGTGGGGTTAAAATTGTGTCTAAAATTCAGTTTTTGTCATATTGTGATGAAAATGGGAAAATCCACCTTCTCATTTTTACTACCTTTGTATAGATGAGGATCTGGTTTTTCTTCATTCTCAGCCTGATGGCAATCTCTCTTTCAGCTCAGCCTGATGTTAGCCACTCCTTGGGTTTAGGGCTATCTCGGTTTGGTGTGTCCGCATCTTTTCGAAACGACAAAAGCCCCAATGCACTCAATACAGTCTCGATAAAGCCTTCAGGTTTTTATTTGGATGCAGGTAATATTCAGCATCCCCGAGAGGTGGCTGTTGTGAATACTGTCTTCCAAAATGCAGGAACATATAAAGTAGATAAAGTGAATTATGTCTGGACTTTCCGGCCTGGTTTACTTTATACCTATTTACTGAGTGAAAGAACAGACAGAAGAGCAATCGGTTTGAATCTTACTTCCGGTCCGGGCATAACGCTGGCTTATGTTTGGCCAGTGTATGTTACCATACTTCAGGTAGATCCCTTCGGAAACGAATATTTTACCAATGTGCGGTATGATCCTGACATTCACAAAACTACAGAAATTGCCGGTCGAGCCGGATTTTCTGAAGGTTTCTCCGAAGGTAAAATAATCCCTGGTTTAACCTGGCAGGGCGGGCTCGATTTTCAATGGGCTAATTATCGCGGGGACGTAAACACGCTGACACTGGGTGGACGTGTGGAAGCTTTTCCTAAAAAACTGCCCATTTTACACAACGGTGTGCTCAATAAAAGTGTATTGTCTTCCTTTTATATTAATTTTGCATTTGGATTGGGAGGTTAGTCCCACTGTTTCAAACCTTGCTGGAGTTACCTGTCATATCTGCCGAGAAAGAACGCCGGCCTTCCAAACCTTCCTGGTTGAAAATTGCTTTGCCTACCGGCGAAAACTATACACGGGTCAAGCGTATTGTAAAGGAGAATAAGCTTCACACTATTTGTGAGGATGGCCGTTGTCCAAATATGGGCGAGTGCTGGGGTGCAGGAACTGCCACCTTCATGATTCTGGGCAATATATGCACACGCAGTTGTTCATTTTGTGCCGTAGCCACCGGGCGCCCCACCGAATATGATATTGATGAACCATATCGTGTAGCCGAGGCCGTGAAGCTGATGGGGGTGAAGCATTGTGTGATTACTTCCGTAAACCGCGACGAGCTTAAGGACAAAGGTGCCAGTGTTTGGGCAGCCACCATACGCGAGGTGAAACGGCAGAATCCCGAAACCACGATAGAGACATTAATTCCGGACTTTAAAGCACAATGGGATTTGCTCTACATGGTGCTGGATGAAAGGCCTGATGTGGTTAGCCACAACATGGAAACGGTAGAAAGACTTTACAGAATTGTAAGGCCACAGGCCAAATATAGCCGGAGTTTGGAACAGATAAAACGTACCGCCGAATATGGCCTCAGAACCAAAAGTGGTGCCATGATGGGTTGTGGCGAAACACCGGAAGAGGTGCTGCAACTTATGGATGACCTGCATGCAAATCAATGCCATGTGCTTACCCTGGGGCAATACCTGCAACCCACAAAAATGCATTTGCCGGTCGCTGAATTTGTTCATCCCGATCAATTTAAAGCATGGGAAACAGCAGGGCTGGCAAAGGGATTCCTGCACGTTGAAAGCGGTCCTATGGTAAGAAGCTCTTACCACGCAGAAAAGCACGTGCTTTAAGCTGCTTCAGCCTATCCGCCAATTGTTTATGATGTAAGATACCTGTCATGATTTTGACATCATTGAAAA
>VHBA01000026.1 GCA_016872175.1 Sphingomonadales bacterium
TGCCGCCCAACAGAAAAATAATTCCAATGATCATGGCATACCGGCGGGTTTCTTTGGGCTTTAGTCAGCAAACGAGCATCGCGCCACTTAGGGTTCCTGCGGCATGGGCCATAAAGGAAACAGATAATGCAGGGGCAGGACATTTTTTAAATCGGCCGGTGCAGGAAACCATTGATTGCCCAGCCATACAAAACACATATTGATGATACTGCCTGCATAAAGTGCAGCAATGACGCGTAATGGTTTATGAAGTAACCCAATATTTAAATTCATAATCTGATTATTTAATTAAAAATTAGTCATGTTCTGAGTTTGAGAACCTTAAATCAGTAACGCTTAATTCTTCATATCTGGATATTTTACCATTTATTAATTTTATTTCTATTTGTACATCGCATTTCTGCCATTTAGATTTACTTGGCCTATAGCAAGTAAAACTGCTTTTAAAATTGCAAATACAAGCATTGCCTGAAGAATATGTTTTGAATGATTCGCTATTTATAGTGTTTTGCGTATTCACAAAATCAGAAGATTCAGAGTAAGTTCTATTTAGACTTTCTGGATTTGTGTTTGTTAAATTGATATATTTTTCAATGTCATAATTGAAGTAGTTGTTAGCATCAAATTGACCATTCGAAAGATCATTGAACATGTTTTCAATCAATATCTTGCAATCTTCATCACTACAAATAGGGTTCAGATTGGTATTGTTATCTGTCTGGTCTTTAGCGTAATCGCCGTAAAATTTTATTTCAGAAATACAAAGGTCATTCCATCGGTTTCCAACATTGGTGTTCAAAATTTCTATTTTTATAAATTTAGTTCTGTATTTATGACTGAGATTTAATGTTTGATAATCTTGTGTTTCAATGGGATTAAATGTTTCTGAATTTCCATCACTAAAAGTAATACGAATTTTAGAAACCCTAGAATTATTATTATAGTATTGTCCATAACTTCCGTTAATTATTCTTATTTTATATACATCATAATAACCATCTTTTAAATTAAATTTTGCAAATGATTCCTTCCCGTCGGGTGGGTCTGGAGTCCACCAAGTATTAGGGTTGTCATCTATCATGTTCTTACTGGCAAACAAGGTATTGTCTGCAAAATGTTCTCCTGATGACTCAATATCTGATACTTCAATAGAATCTGAATTATTAATAGAATAAATAGAATCTTCTACTTTATTGTGTGCAATTTCCGTTTTAGCTGAAATACTGTCATGGTTTGAAGGTGTGGTTGTATCGTTGTTTTTATTTAAATAAATTATTAAAAATACAATAAATATTAATAAAATCAATATCAAGATAGGTACACTGAGTAAAGGTTTTGCGTTGTTTTGGGTGTTTTTTGCCTGACTATTTGCATCAGGATAGTTTGTTTGTTGGTTTGCATTTGGGAAGAAGACTCTTAATTCAGGTATGTTTTTTGCGAGTGTCCATTCAATACCATCTCTGTAAACCAATGTTTCAGGTCCTATCTTTTCTATTAAAACATCCCGGGTGAAGGGTCCAAAAGTCACTCCATCTCGAGTGTAGTAGTATAAATAATTATTATCTCCTTTGTTTAAATTAAGTGCCATATGAAGTTTTATATATTTTAGAGTTAAAATTTATCATTGAATATCACTTATTATTTATTTTGTGAAAAAATATTAATAAAAATATTATTATACGAAAATAAAAATGTAAAATAAAACATAATACATGAATTATCTGTCCTAATTTAAAATATTATTAACACTAATTTTACTGTTTTTCTCATTAAAAACTTACATTCTTTGCAGCAAAATTAATCAAATACTATCTAATTACCTAAACATCAAAAATCAAAAAATGGATCTAAATACATAGATATTGGGTATTTCATTTTACTTATTTTATGAACCCATCATTGATTTTATGTAAAAAACTGTATAATTGATAAGAAAAAATTACAGAATTATCGTGGAAAACAACACAGCCAGGGGATTACTCCACCGTCACTGAACCTTCCCTCACGCAGGACTTTCGTCCCGATAAAAATACACCAACACGGACAGATTTCCTAATCATGACCGTGGTTCTTACCTCTTCCAACCTTTGGATGTCACCTTATTCATCGCACCAAACGGAACTGTTCCATCTCATCAAGACCCAACACGAGGACGGGGGTAAAAACTTCAAACAGATTTCGGATTGGTTGAATGACAATGGTTATAAGACCACGCGGGGTAAAGTATTCACCCAAGGTCATGTTTGGTCGATGTATAAGAAGAAGAAAAAAAGTAACGAACGGTTCGGAAGGGAGTTCGTACCGTCATTCAAGTCCGTGACCATTGATGTATGGGATTCTTTACCACCAAAATAGTTCTCAGGTGGTCACTACTTTTGGTTGGCGTGACAGTATAACCACCAATCTGTTATATTTCAAATAGATTTATTACCGTATGTCGTAGGTATATATAGGGGATATTGTTATGGGGTATTGGGTTCTTGGTTTTTTATAGAGATATGGTGTACTTAGTCACTTGTGACCACTAAGTTTTACTTTCTTGATTTCTAATACCTTATTTACTTTGGTTATTGTTGTTGTACTACATCCTACTATCTTTCCTATTTCTTCATAAGAGTATGTTCCTCGTTTGAGGTAATCTATTATTGTCCTATTCTTCTTTTTATTCAAGAATACATCTATTGATTCCCTCGTACCTATTCTACGTCCCGAATACAATCCTTTCTCCTTACGGATTTTTATACCTTCCATCTGTCTTTCACGGATGAGAGATTTCTCAAAAGATGACATGGTTGATAGTATACCCATCATCAAGTCTTAACTAAGTTATATTACTCGGAATTTGTCTCATTATTTCTTTTGGTTTTACCAATATCACACCAAAAACAAAAGTAAGTAACACTATTTGGGTATCCTTTACAATTACTACAAAAAACTAACCCTTGACCATTGCAATTTATACAAATTCGTCCATCAGTATCATACATTCGCCCATTACAATAATTACAATATGTTTTACCATTCTTGCATGTTCCATACCATCTACTTTCACATCCAACTATTATGCCGTCACCATCACAATGTACACAAGTTCTTCAATCTGATTGGTAAATAGGACTTTCTGATTTAGTTTTATTTTTTTCATTTTGAGAATTCATATCCTCTTGATTTGGATAATCACCATTTTCTTGTCTTATTGTATTATCACTTAATTCATCATCTCCCAATTCAACGGTGTATTCATTTACATCTTTATCATCTGAACGTGGATTACCTCTTACTAAATCAATTATACCACAAGACCGCATTGCAATTTTCCAACGTCCATTTATCTTAAACAATTGAAATTTAAAATCATTATTATTATCTTTCACACTTACTTGAGACTCATCATCATTTTCAGTTTCCAATTGAATAGTATAACTCGGATTTGCTGTAAATGAGTTTTTATTAATTTTCCAAAGGTCTTCAAGAACTTCAATATTTTCATTTGAAGTATTTCCCGTAACAAGGGTTCTTGTTTTACTGAAATTTCCTTCGTGGATTGAATTTAAAAAATCTGTCACTGTTTCAGTTGGTGATTTAGTCGAGAACGAATTACATCCGAAAAAACAAATTGAAACAAGTAGAAATTGAATTGTGATTTTATTCATTATAAATTATTTTCAAATACAAATTAAGAGTTGAACTCATATATTTCCAAGAAGAATAAAGAGTTGGAATCACTCAAAGAAACCAAATCCAAGTTGGAAGAAGGTATCATTGATGTAGAGAGGAAGAACTATATGGGTGAATTCCAATCCGACAACATATACACCACACTCAAAAAAC
This sequence comes from Sphingomonadales bacterium, assembly GCA_016872175.1. Lineage (GTDB taxonomy): Bacteria > Bacteroidota > Bacteroidia > NS11-12g > UBA955 > RGEC01. The sequence goes on from VHBA01000026.1 coordinate 3,832, forward strand.
AACTCAACAAGGAACACCTATCAATTTCATCCAAAATAGACTCCATCCAATCCCACCTATCCACCATTGGAAACGAATCTAAATGGTTCTCAATTATAGACCGATTTAAGGACATCATTTCAAATCATGACCCATTGACCCAACCACAGAAGAAAGAGGTTCTACGGTCGATTATTGACCATATAAAGGTATCATTTGACGGTATCAATAAGACCCATGGATTGGATGTGAATTTTAGGATTCCAATGGTGTTCGTTGAACAGTTTTTGGGGTCGAAACCAAGAACCCAGCGAGGGGATTACTCCACCGTCACACTCTTCGCCAAATTCCTTGGCTGGTCTACATTGCAGCCGCGCATAACGGCAATGTGGTAGCTCAGTAACTGTAAAGGAATGGTGTTGATCAGCGGACTGAAGCTTTCCTCGGTTTCGGGTACTTCAATGATGTGGTCAGCAAGGTTGTTAAGGCCGGTATTTCCCTCGGTTACAATGGCAATGATCTTTCCTTTGCGGGCTTTCACTTCCTGAATATTGCTCACCACTTTTTCGTAGTGGGCACTGTTGGTGGCAATCACCACCACGGGCATGTTTTCATCAATCAGGGCAATTGGGCCGTGCTTCATCTCGGCGGCAGGGTAACCTTCTGCGTGGATGTAGCTGATTTCCTTGAGTTTCAGTGCACCCTCCAAGGCTACGGGAAAATTATAACCCCGGCCTAAATACAGGAAGTTGTGTGAGTCTTTGTACAACTCGCTCAGTTTCACAATTTCATCGTTCAGTTTCAGGGCCTTTTCCACCTTTGTAGGAATGCTTTCCAGCTCATACATTAGTGCCCTGAGTTGCTCACCGGTGAGCGCGCCGCGCAGTTTGCCCATGGCCATGGCAATCAGTGCGAGAACAGTCACCTGGGCTGTAAACGCCTTGGTACTGGCTACGCCAATTTCAGGTCCGGCGTGGGTGTAGGCCCCCGCGTGGCTTAAACGGGGTATGCTGCTTCCTACTACGTTGCAAACACCAAACACGGTCGCTCCTTTGTTTTTGGCAAGTTCCATCGCTGCCAGGGTATCGGCGGTTTCGCCACTTTGAGAAATGGCCAGGATCAAATCATCGCCATAAATCACAGGATTGCGGTAGCGGAATTCACTGGCGTATTCCACTTCCACGGGAATGCGGGCAAATTCTTCAAACAAATATTCTGCTACCAGACCGGCATGCCAACTGGTACCGCAGCCAATGAGAATGAGGCGGTTGATGTTTTTTAGTTTTTCCTCATAATCTCGGATGCTGCGCATGATAATTTCAGCGCTCATGGGGTCTATGCGGCCCCTGAAGCTATCCAAAATACTCTTGGGTTGCTCGTATATCTCCTTGAGCATGAAATGCGGATAGCCGCCTTTTTCCAGCTGCTCCAAATTCATTTCAAGTTCATGTATATAAGGAGTCTGAATTTCGTTATTGATGGTTGTGATGGTGAGTTCATCGTTTTCCACCACGGCAATTTCACCATCGTTCATGTAGATTACCTGACGGGTGTATTCCACGATGGGCGTGGCATCAGAGGCCATGAAAAACTCTCCGCGTTCTTTGCCTATACCCACCACCAGTGGACTTCCCTTGCGGGCTGCAATCAGGTGTTCGGGGTGGTTTTTACTGAGGATAACAATGGCATAAGCGCCTACCACCTGCTTCAAGGCTACACGCACAGCTTCATGCAGGTTCAGGCCTGCATTTACCATGATGTCTTCAATCAGGTGAATGAGTACCTCGGTATCGGTATCGCTGCTGAAGGTGTGCCCACGACGCATTAATCCTTCCTTGATGGTGGCGTAGTTTTCAATGATGCCGTTGTGAATCACGGCGAGGTCGCCACTTTGGCTGAGGTGGGGGTGAGCGTTTACATCGTTGGGAACACCGTGCGTGGCCCAGCGTGTGTGCCCCATACCGGTGCTGCCCTGGGTGTATTCCCCTGCGGCTGCTTTTTCAAGGTCAGCTACTTTGCCTTTCTGTTTGAACACACGCAGGTCACCATTGAGTAATGCAACCCCGGCACTGTCATAACCGCGGTATTCAAGGCGTTTCAGCCCTTTGATGATGATGGGGTAGGCCTCGCGATGGCCGATGTAAGCAACAATTCCGCACATAAGTGAAATGCAAAGTTATACAAGGTATACCACAATCGGGGCAAATGTCCCCAAGTTGTATAGGAATAAATACAGGAGAAACTTCTTACCACGAATTATTCCGTCTATCGAAGTACTCAAAGTTGAGTTTGAAACCAACTACAGGTTTCTCAAATAAGTTGCTGTAACCCACAGCGTAGTATATACCCAGTTTATAACGGTCTCTCCAAATGCGAATAAGCTTATCAATACCACCGTAAACTTCGTAAAACAGCATGTTACGTCTCTCCGGCGCATACAAAATATTGGCTCCTGCAGATTCGCGCAGCTTAAGCAAACGCATGAACGGTATTTTATTGATGAGTGAACCGTTGAAATGGTGCCTGAAGTGCCCTTCTATGAAGCGTTTGTAGGTAACGAATGTTGAGTCGAGGGTTTGAAACGCATACATAGGTGGTGTAAACACACTGGGGTCGCCACGGCGTTGGTAGCGAAAATCAACGGGACTCAGGTTGTTTTTTCGCATAAAACTGCCACTCACAATCCTGTATTCACTTCTTCCCAGCAGTCCCAGCGGAAAATCCTGTTCAATTCTGTATTCAAGATAACTATAATCAATATTGGAGCCCATTACTCCGGGAATGGCATGATTCAGGTTGATACTAAATGTTGGCCAGCGGCTTCCCAAAATAACCTTCTGCCGTGGTTCGCGAATGTATTTTTGAAAGGGCGTATAGCTTAGGGTGAAATTGCCAAAAAACGCACGATTGGTTCTGAATGAAGTAGGAATATTGTTCTCAAATAAACTATCTGCAAATCCGTCAAAAGTCAAATTGCTGATATCCTTTCTTTCTGAAAATTCTGCCTGCACCCTGAGGTAAAGTCCATTGATTAATTCTCTTCTCACATACACATCAGCATGGGTGTTTTGGTAGAAATTGCCCCTACGTGCCAAATCCAGAAAAGCCGCATTTGGATTGATGAAATTAAAATCACGCCCTGCTGTGGCCGAAAATACCCCTCGGTGAAAAGGATCGAAAGTAGTGGTGAAGATGACCGTTCCGCGAATGTCTTTGTTGTTTATACCGTATGATAAATTCTCAATCAGCCTGATGTCGCGTTTGTTTTTAAAACGTCTTTCAAATGTATTCCACAAGGTAACACGGGTTCCACCGGGAAACCATGGCTGAACAATAAACATCATAGGCTGAAAGTCCATGTAGTAGCCTTTTTCACGATTCTGGTATTCCTGACCTTTGAAAAACAATTTAGCAAACGTCACTTTGTTTTTGTCTTTTTCGATACTATCCAGATAGGTTTTGCTGCTTTGTACCCGTTTTATACTGTCGGTGCGTGTAATAAACCGGATTTCGGTATTGTTCAGCGGGGTAGTGCGTTTCTGACTCCAGAACGCACTGTCGCGGTCATAGGCACTGTCTGTGGCCGAACTTACCTCCAGGCCAAAATGATTTTTTGGAAACGTTTTGTTGAGTTCGTATTTATTGTATTTGACAAGCGTATAGCCGCTGAATTTACCCTTACCTGCAGCAGCATGATAGTCAAAACGTTGTTTTTCAATGGTTAGCCAGCTGTCTTTGCTTAGGATGAACTCCTGCCGCATGGTAAATTTATCGTATTCATTAAGCTGATTAACAGGATAATTCAGCTCGGTTCGGTAGATATAAAACAGGGTATCCACCAGATGGATTTCCCCGCTGAAAACGGCATTGGATATGGATCGCGGCGACATCTTAATTTTAAGAATGCGCTGTCCGGCATCGTTTTTATAGCTGCCTAAAAACTGGAATTTATAGGCCAGCAGTGCTGTTCCGGAAATGGGTGACATCACCGGCATGTCCCCAATTCCACGGATGCGAATGAGGTTTTGGTAGAAATTAAAATCACCTTCGGTGGTACTGAGGTAAAAAAGCCCTGATACATCCCCAATCTTTTTTACACCGGTACGTATTTCCTTGATTTTTCCCGGAGGTTGAAAATCGCGCTGCAACAAGATTTCAGCCATATTGATATTGGGCTCATCGTCTTTGTTTTTCTTCTTTTTTTTGTTTTCCAGCGCTGTGTCGGGCTCATGCCAAATATTTTCTTTCTTTTTGGGCGGATTGTATTGCTCAAAGGCCCGTATATAAACTTCTGCGCTGGACGAAGGAAATCGCGATGCCCAATAGTCTTTTTTTTCGATGGCTTTGCGCATCATTTCCGGTCCCGGATCTGTCCATTTGCGGGTAATCTGAATTTCACCAACAGACTTGGCCAGTTCGGGTAGAATAACATTCAGTGTGTCATCTTTCTTGTCCAGAACTACTTTCAGGCTCACGCGCTGATAATTGGGATGGTTGAAAACCACTTCATACTCACCTGATCTAAGGTCAAATTTATAGTATCCTGAACCATCTGTATTGCCCACCATGGAGCCATTGGTAATGAAAATGCTGACATCCGGGATGGGGGAACGGCTGCTGTCTGCCACATATCCGCTGACCGTAAAATACTGTGCTTTGCCTGAAAAGACGGTTAAAAAACAGAGAATGAAGGCGGCAAATCGCATTTGGTATTACAAAAGAACGTTTGAACTGTGGTTTTGGTTATATTTTCTGTTGAAAATTTGGCAAAATCCGACAGAATTACCCTTTCCCTTTTTTACGGCCTGAGGGTTTCTGAGCAGATGTATTCCCTGGGTGCCTTGCGGGCAAAGGAGGAACAGGGAATGGTGCTTTGAATATCCGGTCTTTAGGGCGATTATCTTCATCCCACACAAAACCGGGAAGGGTTTTTTGTTCTTTGGGAAAATCGCTCATAGGGTAGAGCGTGCCTGATGGATCCCCATAAAACCGTACTCCGGCAACCCGGTTGCTGTCAAGATCTATCTGCATATTGTTATACTGCACGGCATTGGCAGAAGTAACGGCTGAATCTTTCTCCTTTATGTAATAGACGCTCTTGCCGCTACCTTTTACCCTAATGGTTTTGAGTTTATTTTCAGGGGTAAAGTAATTGTCCATATTGGCGCCTGAAATCTGGCTGAAATGCCCGGTATCTTCCTTCATGGCAATAAAGGAGTTTTTCCGCATCTGCATAAGTTTAATCCGGCTGTTGGCAATGAAGATCCTTATGGTGTCGGCGTTCAGACGTGTGTTTTCATTCCAAAGTACAGGTTTGCCAAACAAATAAAAGACGCTGTCATCGGCATGGTAAGTGAGGCTGTCGGCCGTGCCGCTGAAATCGGTGCGCCAGAGTAAGGTGCGGTGAAAAGCATGCAGGTAGCGCTTTTGGGTGGTGGTGTCGGCTACATACACAAACGTATCTGCTTTTAGCATAAGGCTGTCGCCGTTTTTCTCCAGTTTTTTGGCGAGTGTATTGCCCATTACCCGGGTGTATTTGCGGTTTTTATCGTAATAGCCCTTGTTGCCGAAAATACTGATGTTTTGGGAGGTGTCTTTCACCCACAAACGTCCGTAAGCATTCCCAATACCCGTATTGCGGTTGTAGCTAAGCGTGTCGGCCCGAATGGTGTTTTCTTTGTTTATGAGAGCTGCATTCCGCGTAAAATAGCTTTGTCCGGTTTTTGTGTTGTAATTTCCGTAGTTGCAAAGTATGGTGTTCTCATCGCTTTGTATTTCGGTGAAATTGAAAAACCAGGTATTGCCTGTGCGGTTGCTGTATTGCAATGTGTCGGTTTTAACAACGTAATCCGGGTGGGTTAGTACAACATTGTATCGAAAATACAACATCGAAAGGGTGGGGTTGTAGCTGCCGGTGCGGCTGCTGAGCGTTAATTCATCATCTACAATTTTGCCCCCTGCCCCATAATATCCGATGCGTGTGTCTGTGTGGTAAATAATCCACGGCGTGGTGAGTACCATACTTTTGTCGCGCAGTACCACATTGCCATCTACACGTGCGGTTTTGTTCTTGTTGTCGAAAAACAGCCTGCTGCCGGTAACCACAGCACCCTCGGAACCTACAATGCGCACGTTACCGAAACCTTCCAGTTCTTCCTTAACGGTGTTATACTCTGCTTCATCGCAGGTAACCACACTGCCGCTTTGCTCAAACATTACGTTGCCACGCAGGATTTGGTAGTTATCGCCCCTGCGCTTTTCTCCCTTCATGCGGTCTGCTTTTAGCATTATCTCTTGTGCCTGCAACCTGCCAAGATTGAGCATAATCATGAAAAACAAAAGCAACCGGGACTTGTCCATCCGAATTTTTGGAATTACTTTGCAAATAACGTGCTAAATCGGTTTCAAAGCTTTATCCGTGAGAATGCTCCTAAAATAATTGAGGGAAAAACACTGCTGGCAGTTAGTGGTGGTGCTGATTCTGTGGCTATGGGGCATTTGTTTTACCAAGCCGGGTATCGCTTTGAGGTTGCCCATCTCAACTATGGCCTGCGCGGTAATGAAAGTGATGGCGATGAACAATTTGTTCAACAACTGTGCAAACAATGGGGCGTCGAATTACATCTGGATAAACCGGATACACTCATTGAGGCACAGTTAAACGGTGAGTCTGTGCAAATGGCGGCACGAAGACTTCGCTACCATCATTTTAACCGACTGATGAATGCCGAAATGAGTACAGTATGCACGGCCCATCAGCGAACCGATAACCTGGAGCATTTGTTTATTTACCTGCTGCGCAACAGCCCTGCCGCCTGGCAAGGTATCCCCGTTTGGCGCGATAATATTTTTAGACCCATGATGTTTGCCGATGCTGCTGAGATTCGCACTTGGCTTGTCTCTGAAGGTTACGATTGGCGTGAGGATAGCAGCAACCGCAAAACCGATTATCTGCGAAACAAGGTTCGGCACTGGATTTTACCCTTGATTCAAACCGAATTTCCGGAAGCAGAAGCAGAATTTGCACAACATAGCCGCACTTTGAGCGCACTGCGAAGTGCTGAAAATGATAAAAACAAGCAATGGGCATCTCAGTATCCCGTTGTCGGCGATGGCAGGTTGTTTGCTGTTGAAAATAAAAAAGCGCTTTTACAATACCTGAAAAACCTTGGTATGCATTCCAAAGAGGCTGAAAAGCTTATGAGTGCTGCAACAGGAAGCCGTTTTCATTTTCATGGGTGGATGGCTGAGGTTAGGAATGCGGGCATCTGGGTGGGTAAATCATCACGGCATGAGATTGAAGAAACAGACATTGCATCGGTAGCAGATCTTCCGGTTTGTCTGCATGCAGGTAAGTTTATCGTTACCATTCAAATTCAGCAATCAATGGATGTTTCGGCCAAACAAGCCTGGTTTTTTGATCTGGATGCAGCTGAATTCCCATTGAGCCTGCGCAGCCGCCGCAAAGGTGAGCGCATCGAACCCTTTGGAATGCGTGGAAGTAAAAAGATTAGTGATTTGTTAACCGATGCCCATATTTCGGCATCAGAAAAGGATTCGTACCCTGTGTTTGCCCACGCAGGCGGGGTTTTGGGCGTGCCCGGTATCAGGCGTGCTGCTGCTGCACCTGTTCAGGAAATTACACAAAGAATACTGTGTGTGAAATGGGAAATATCGGAAAATCACGCCGAGTTGTAACTTTGTGCATCTTAACATGAAAGCCATTATCCCGGTAGCCGGCATCGGAAGCAGGCTGAAACCCCATACCACTACGCAACCCAAGAGTTTAATTCCGGTAGCAGGTAAGCCTATTTTGGGGCATATTATGGACACGCTTATTGATGCGGGAATTTCTGATTTTGTCTTTATCATAGGGCACCTGGGCGATAAAATTGAGCAATATATTTCCGATCACTATACCGGCGTAAATTCAACTTTTGTCATTCAAACCCTTGGAAAAGGTACCGGACATGCCATTTGGCTTACCCGAAATGAAATTCAAGATGACGAACCCGTTCTGATTGTGCTTGGGGATACCATTTTTGAAACGGATTTAAAGTCTGTACTGGCTCAGCAGGTAAGCAGCTTGGGTGTTAAAAAGGTAGAAGACCCACGGCAATTTGGCGTAGCCGAACTCAATGAGGAAGGCAGTATTCGCAGATTGGTTGAAAAACCCGCTATACCCAAAAGCAACCTCGCATTGGTGGGGCTTTATTATATACACGAAACCGGTGTGCTCAAAGAATGTCTTGAGTACAATATCACCCATGATATCCGCACCCAGAATGAATTTCACCTTACCGATGCATTACAGTGCATGATGGAAAAGGGAGTGGCATTGCGCACTTTTGCCGTAGAAAACTGGTTTGACTGCGGTAAAAAGGAAATTATTCTGCAAACCAACCGCAATCTCTTGCGCCGCGAGGGTTTGCCCGAAGTGCCCAAGGATGTGGTAAAATCGAATATCATTATTCCACCGGTATATATTTCGCCTTCGGCCAAAATTGAAAACAGCATTATAGGGCCTGATGTGAGCATTGGCGAGCATGCCGATATATCCCGTTCGGTAGTGAAAAATAGCATCATCGGGCAGAATGCCCAAATTCAAACCGCCATTTTGGAAAATTCACTCATAGGCTCCGATGCCAGCCTTATCGGTGCTGTGCAAAGTATGAATATTGGCGATGGTGCCGAAATGAACCTGGGTGGGGAAAACGCCTGATCATGCAGTACACCTGGCAGGAAATTACCGCGATTATAATGGGCGAAGCTGTTACCGCCGATAGCAGTATGGTGCTCACGCAGCCGGGATATGATACCCGCAGGCTCGGAAATCATTCATCCACACTGTTTTTTGCTTTGCCGGGGACCCACCGGAAAGGCGCTGAATTTATACATATCGCAGCAGCTGCCGGTGTGCGCAGTTTTGTGGTTCCGCAAGATGTAGACGTGTCGGAATTATCCGGTTGTAACATCCTGCGGGTGACTGATGTGTTGATGGCCTTGCAGGACCTAGCAGCCCACCACCGCAGCAAATTTACCTGTCCGGTTATAGGCATAACCGGCAGCAATGGTAAAACCATAGTAAAAGAGTGGTTGCATCAGCTTCTGGGTGAGGAATTTAGCGCACATCGCAGTCCACGAAGCTACAATTCTCAGATTGGCGTTGCCATTTCATTGCTGGGTATTGAGACATGGCACAAAATGGCCATTATCGAGGCCGGAATATCCAAACCCGGAGAAATGGAACGGCTGTGGAAGATGATTAAACCCAATCTCGCCATTTGCACCCACCTGGGCAGTGCCCACGATGAAGGGTTTGAAAACCGTGAACAAAAAGCCCGTGAAAAAGCGCTGTTGTATAAAGATGCTGATGTGGTTGTGTTTCCGGGTGATTCGAACGAAATAAAAACGGCGGTTCAGGCCTACAAGCATGCCCAGCCGCTTACCAAATTTATAACCTGGGGCAGAAGCGAAGGTTGTGGTTATCGTGTACAGGATGAGCAGTATTTGCAGGGTTTCACCCGAATTAAATTCATACACCGCAGCACGGAACATTCGCTGGAGATACCATTTTCGGATAAGGCCTCGGCTGAGAATGCCATGTCATGCTTTTGCACTTTGGCTGCCTTGGAGCGTTGGGATGCGTCACACATAGAGCAATTCAGGCATTTGCATGCACTGGAAAACCGTCTTGCGTTTACCGAAGGCAGAAATGGTAATTACCTAGTGAACGACAGCTACAGCAATGATCCTGATAGCCTGCAGGTCGCCTTGGATTTCATGGTTCGGCAGCAGCCGGATAAACCCGCCTGTGTTATTCTCAGCGACATGGACCAGAGCGATCCGGATAAATCGCGTTTGGCCAAGCAGATAGTGGGCGTTTTACAACAAAAAGGTGTACAAAAGTTGTTGCTGGTGGGTGAGGTTTTGGCTGCGCACAACGAGATATTCTCTGTTTTTAATACAGAATTTTTCGCGGATACAACTTCACTTATTCAATCCGGCAAGCTGGATAATATTAGTGGTGAGGCTATACTCATAAAAGGTTCCAGACGATTTGGTTTTGAGAGAATTCATGCCTCGCTTAAAAAGCAACTGCACAAAACCCACTTACAAATAGATTTGGAGGCTTTGCGCCTCAATTACCGGTTCTTCAGAAATGCGGTTTCACCTAAAACCCGCATCATGGCGATGGTGAAGGCATTCGGTTATGGCAGCGGTAGTTTTGAAGTGGCCCGTACCCTGCAGTTTATGGGTGTGGATTACCTGGCAGTGGCATTTGCGGATGAAGGCGTGGCACTGCGTGAAGCCGGAATTCAATCCCCTATTATGGTTATGAATACAGGTGCCGAAGACATGGCAAGCCGATTGTTATACAACCTGGAGCCTGTGGTGTTTGATGGAGCCGGTTTGCAGGCGATGTCTGTGATTGCAGGCAACAATGAAATTGCAGTTCACCTGGAAGTGGATACAGGCATGCACCGCCTGGGTTTTGCGCCCGGGGCGCTGAAAGATGTTGTTGGAAATATTCCGGGTAATGTGCGCCTTGCGTCGGTATTCACACATCTGGCGGCATCAGAAGATTCGGCTCAGGATGATTTTACCCGGACACAAATAGGTACATTTACGGAAGCAGTCAATGCCTTTGAAACGCAATTGGGATATGCACCGCTGCGGCATGTGCTGAATACCGGTGGTATCCTGCGTTTCGCCGAATACGGAATGGATATGGTAAGGCTGGGTGTGGGTCTGTATGGTGTGGACCCACGTGCTGGCCAGGAGGCAGATTTAAAGCCCGTTACCACATTGTTCAGCAGCATTTCACAATTGCATACACTGCAACCCGGTGAAGGCGTGGGTTACGGGCGTCGTTCGGTTGCCGATAAAGCCAGGGTTATCGCTACACTGCCCGTGGGTTATGCCGATGGGTTAAGACGCAGTTTGGGCAACGGTAAGTGGCATGTGCTGGTAAAGGGGCAAAAAGCACCGGTTGTGGGTAGCGTTTGCATGGACATGTGCATGGTGGATGTAACCGGCATTGACTGCCGCGAAGGCGATGAAGTTATTGTATTTGGTGCCGAAAATTCCGTAGCCCAAATGGCCGTGTGCGCCGATACAATTCCCTATGAAATTCTCACGGGTATTTCAGCACGGGTTCCGAGGGAATACGTGGGGGAGAATTAAACCAATATTAAATTGTTATTTCAATCCTAGTGTCTAAAACCACTGAAAAATTTTCAGGAAATATTTACACCAAATTAGAGACACTGTACTAAAATAACCATGTTTTAGCAACGCGCGATGATCTTCAACATTAGCCTCCGTTATGGCTTTCAAGTCCTGCTGGCTGCTGCCTCCGCTGCGCATTAATACAGAAGTATACGGCAAAAATTTTGTGCGAATTTTTTGAACTTTTATAAAACGCAACAATAGCTCAAAATCTGCGGAACGTTTGAATTGTAAATCAAAACTTCCATATTTTTCATAACAGATTCTGCGTACGTAAAAGCCTGGATGAGGTGGTTGATGTCCGATTCGGAACATCCATGGTTTCCAGCGGTTACAGCGGTATTTACGGACTATGCTTTCTTTCTGATTTTTGAAAATATGCACATCGCTGCAAATGGCGTCTGTATTGCTGTCCATGGCACTAATAATATGCTCAATAACGCCGGAATGAGCCAGTACGTCATCGCTGTTTAATATGCCAATAAGTTCACCACTTGCCAGGGCAATTCCCTTGTTCATGGCATCATAAAGGCCTTTATCAGGTTCACTTACAAAGTGTGATATTCTCGATTTATATTTATCAATAATTATATGGGTTTCATCGGTGCTGCCGCCGTCTATAATCACATACTCAATATTGGTATAAGTCTGACTTAGCACAGATTCTATGGTTTCCTGCAGTGTGCGGGCGCTGTTGTAGCAAACGGTGATGATGGAAACCTTCACGCTTCTATTTTTCTGTCCCTGATCGCTACGGCTGGATTCCCGCTGTAAATTTTATAAGCTTCCAGCTCTGAAGTGGCTATGCTTCCGGCGCTGAGTACCGCATGTGAATGGCATATTACACCCGGACAAACCATGGCTTTGGCGCCAATCCACACTCCGTTTTCGAGGGTAATATTACCCACCATCAGGTCAAATGTGGGTTTACTGTAGTTGTGGTTGCCGCAAAGCAGCAAAGCACCCTGTGAAATACAGCAGTTGCTGCCAATGCTCACAGCGCCAAGATTGTCAATCCAAACGCTATCTCCCAGCCAGCTGTGTTCGCCAATGCTAAGGTTCCAGGGATATTTAACATTTACACGCGGTTTAATAACCACACCTTTGCCTATTTGCGCACCAAATAGTCGCAGAATACTCCGCCGCCAGGCATTGCCGGGCAAAAATGACATGAGGAGAATAGAATTGCACGCATGCCATATTCCCCGCACCACAATATTCCTGCCGGGTTTGTACCAGCGATTGTTAAATAGTGCTTGTTGGGTTTGGCCTTGCATGCTGCAAATTTGGGTTTAGTTTGTTAATTCGCCAACTTGATTTTTGATATTACTTTAGCTATGCGTTAGGTTGTGGACGAAATACGCGTGTCCAGTGCATCCCTGAGTCCCATCGACATGAGGTTGAAAGCCATTACCAACGCCATGATGGCCATGCCGGGAACCAGCGCCAGATAAGCATTGTCCAGCACCAGATTTCCAAGATGTTCTTTCACCATCATACCCCAGCTGGGTGTGGGTGGTGCCAGTCCCAGCCCTAGAAAACTCAGTCCACTTTCCAGCAGAATCGCCGCCGCAAAATTGGTTGTAGCCATCACGGTGAGGGTTCCTTTGAGGTTTGGTAAGATGTGTTTGCGCATGATGTAGAAAGGCTTGAATCCCGTGATTATTGACGAAAGAATAAATTCTTTTTGCCGTAGTTGCAGGGTTTGTCCGCGCACCACCCGAGCCACTTCCACCCAGGTGCTCAGCCCTGTTGCAAGCAAAACCTGCCATAGTCCTTTGCCAAATGCGAAACTCAGTCCCAGTGCAATAAGCAGGGTAGGTATAGACCAGAAAACCGCTATGAGCCAGGATAATACACTGTCAGTTCTTCCCCCATAAAATCCGGCTGCCATACCGATTAGGGTGCCTATAAATAATGAAATTATTACACTTACCAGCCCTACCAGCAGCGAAACGCGCGCCCCGATGATAAGCCGGCTTAGCATGTCGCGGCCAAAACGGTCGGTGCCCAGCAAAGCAGTTTTGCTATGCTCAAAACGTCCTTCTTTAGCGGCAATGAGACTGCTTTTATGTGCGGATTTTGCTATGTTTTCGGCGTAAGGTGTATAGTAGACACTATCCTTACTTTGCTTTATTACCTTGCAAGGAATCACCGAACCTTCAGACGGCGCTCCGGTAAAATAGTCTGAAAATGACGTAGGGAGAAGTTTTCCGGCCAAAATATAGGTAAATGAAAATCCGGGTGGTTTGTTGGCCAGTTCCGGAATAATACGGTTGCAATCGCGGGTATTATCCGGTGTGATGAGGTAGCCGAGCAGCGCCGGAACCGCAAATATACAGGTCGTAATAATACCGATTTTAAAAGCGGTTTTTTGCCAGAGCTTGCGCAGCATGGTTACAAATGTATGGAGAAAGATACGATTCGGATTTCAAGCCTAACAAAGCCATGGAGCGGTTGGTTACAAAAATCCTTTAATACCCCCCAAGGTTTTTAAATAACGCAGGTTTTGCTTCTTCAGCCTTTACACGGAATGCGCTCCACTGATTGGCAAAAAATGCGTTTACCCTTGCGGTAATTCTCGCCGTTTCACGTTCTGCAGTCTGAAGGGCTGTTTCTGCATTGCCACCGGGAATCTTGGCACTGCTTATGCTGCCGGACGCCGCCCCCAGTTGCTCGTTCAGTCGAACGGATACATCTTCATATCCCCTGAAATCTTCGCGCAGCATAAATAAATCCTTCAGCACGGCAATGGAATCTTTCAGTGGCTCGGTCAGCTTTTTCAACCTGGCGTTTGTGCTGTCACTCTCGTAGCGTGTCTTGAGCACAATATCAATGGTTTTTTCTGCTTCTTTCAGTCCTTCGTATGCCTTGTAAGCCTTCTCACTGGTGCTTTTCAGCCTGTCCACCATCGCCTTGCGAACCTGCTCTGCACCTGCATCGTATTTTTCCTGCCAGGTTTCTTTCACTTCTACCCAGGCGCTGTCGGCCCCTTTGGCATAGCTGAGCACCAGTTTATACTTGCCGGGTGCCACACGCATGCCTTCAGGTAAAGTTGCATCCTCTTCGGGTGTTCTGTGGCTTGGGAAACGGAAACCGTCGGCTATCATGCGCCAGGTGATACGGTAAATACCTGCACTGTCTATGCTGAATTTATGGGTTCTGATGAGTTTGTTGCTTGCATCATAAACTTTGCCTGTAATCTTGGTTTTCTCCCACTTGCCTGTTTTACTGTTTTTGCTGCCATTGCAATGGTAGGTGATGAAACTGCCATAAGGTTTGTTTTCGGCTTCATAGGTAGCGTCTGCACCAAATCTCACACCGGCAGGCTGCAGGTAATTGGCCAGATAGCCATGGGTGGCATTGATGATGCTAAGGTTTTTGGCGTTGACGTTGTTTTTGGTAAGGTTGCCTAAAGCCGTTACATCATCCAAAATCCAGATGCCGCGACCAAAGGTGCCTACCACCAGATCGCCCTCGGTTTTCTGGTATTTCATATCCTGGGCCGGCGTAGCCGGAAAACCGGGATAGCGCCGCCAGTCCTTACCTTCATTAAAGCTAATCCACAATCCATGGTCGGTTCCCAGAAAAACGGTTTTTTCAAACCCCGGCAACGGCAATACGCTGAGGCAATGTCCGCTTACTTTGCTGTTGGTCAGCATGCGTGACCAGGTTTTCCCAAAATCTTTGGTTACAAACAGGTAAGGTGTGAAATCGTTATTGCGGTAGTTGTTGGCTACCACCCATGCCTCTCCGGCATTTTGGGGGCTTACGTAAATGTAAGGTATCCAGCAGGCTTTTGGCAGGCCGGGAATTTTGGGTGAAAGGTTATTCCAGGTTTTTCCGGCATCACGTGTAAGCTGAATATTTCCGTCGTCAGTGCCCACCCAGATCACGGAAGTATCAGTTTCGGCGGGTGCAATGGCAATAATGGTGCAGTGATTTTCAGCATTGGTGGCATCAATGGTTAAACCGCCGCTTTGCGCCTGGTGCATTTTGGAAGTATCGTTTGTGGTAAGATCCGGAGATATGATGCTCCAGGACCGTCCCCTGTTAAGGCTTTTATGCAGATACTGACTGCCGTAATAAACCCCATTTGCATTTTTAGGGTGAATGGCAATGCCTGCGTTCCAGTTGTAGCGCAGATACTGTCCGCTGGGGTGTTCGGGTTTGATAAATTGGGTTCTGCCGCTTTTCAGGTCATACAGCGCTACATTTCCGCCCTGCCACATGGCATAACCTGATGTGCTTTCCTCGGGAATGGGCACTACGTCAAAACCATCGCCGAAAAGCAGTTCCTGCCAGTCGCTGTTGCGAATGCCACCTTGCACCCAACTAAATCCGGGACCGCGCCAGCTGCCGTTGTCCTGCAGACCACCATATACGTGGTAGGGAATATCTTCATCAACATTCACGTGGTAGAACTGCCCAACCGGAATATTTTCGGCAAAGCGCCAGTGTTCGCCCCCGTCATAGCTGATGTTAAGTCCGCCATCATTGCCATTGATGAGCAAATTGGGGTTGTCAGGGTGAATGTAAAAGGCATGGTGATCGGGGTGAATATGGCCCCAGTCTGCCAGAATCTGCCAGGTGCGGCCACCATCCTCGCTGCGTGCCACCTGACTCCAAAGGCTGTAAATGCGGTTTTCGTTTTTGGGATCCACATAAATTTCGTTGTAATAGAAAGGCCGGTTGCCCATATTTTCCTGGCTGCTCACCTTGCTCCAGGTATAGCCACCATCTTTACTGCCGTAAAAATCAAGAGTTTTACTTTCCACGATGGCGTATACACGGTCGGGTTTGCTTGCCGAAATGCCAATCCCGATGCGGCCCAGCGTTCCTTCAGGTAATCCTTCTTTGCTGCCCATTTTTTGCCAGGTTTTTCCCCCGTCTATGGTCATATACAAGCCACTTCCGGGACCTCCACTGTTGAAATGGTAGGGTTTGCGGCGGTATTCCCACATTGCGGCAAACAATTTATTGGGATTGGAGGGATCCATTACCAGTTCGGCACAGCCGCTCAGGGTATTGGTAAACAGCATACGATTCCATGTTTTACCGCCATCGGTGGTTTTATAAACACCACGCTCTTCGTTGGGACCCCAAATGCTTCCCATGGCTGCTACGTATATGATATCAGGGTTTGACGGGTCAATGATAATGCGGTGGATGGTCCGTGTGGCGGCAAGACCCATAAAAGTCCAGGTTTTACCGGCATCAATACTTTTGTAAATGCCTTTACCGCTGTTGTGGCTGTTGCGGGGATTGCCTTCGCCTGTGCCGGCCCAAACCACGGCAGGGTTACTTTGCTGCACGGCAAGTGCACCGATACTGCCAACATCAGCTTTATCAAATACAGGTTTCCAGGCGGTTCCTCCGTTATCGCTTTTCCAGATACCACCGCTGGCTGCCCCTGCATACATGGTATTGGTTTGTTTGTTTACTACGGCAATGGATGTAATTCGTCCGCTCATGCCGGCCGGGCCGATATTGCGAAAACGAAAAACAGATAACTGTGTAGAGTCAGGGGTGTTCTGGGCCATGATATTCATGGCTGCTGCACCTGCACAAACAAGCAAAAAACGGATGGTTGACATAGGGTGTAAAAATACGTGTTTTTATTTTACGCATAAAAGCAGGTCAGTCTGTATTTTTTGATGTTTCAACGAACATAAGTCCTTACGGTTTGTTTATGTTGTTAATTCGCTGTTCTACATGTTTAAAAGCGCACTCATCGGTTTCTTCATTGTTGCTTCCATCATCATTTTTGTTGACATTTACGCCTGGCAAGGGGTAAAATTGCTCACAGCAGGCTGGTCTTCAAAGGCAAAAAATATTTTAAAGTGGAGCTACTGGAGCTGGACTGCCGCCGGTTTTTTCTTTTTCTTGTTCTTGCGAATGGGCATTTTTGAGGTGTCACAGACCACGCTAAGAATCATCAGCAGTGTAATGTTTGCCGTATTTTTTGCCAAGTTATTCTGGTGCGTATTTCTGCTGATTGATGATATTACACGTCTCTTTCGATGGGTTTATGCTCGTTTTGAAGCTAAGCCTGAGGCTGTCGTAAAAGAAGGTGGAATTACCCGGGTTAAATTTCTAAGCTGGATGGGGCTGGGCCTCGGTTCGGCATTTATAGGTGGCAGCATTTGGGGAATTGCCAAAGGGGCGCACAATTATGTGGTGAGAAGAAAAACCCTGCGCATCAAGGGTTTGCCTTCCGCTTTTAACGGCGTAAAAATTGTTCAGCTCAGCGATATTCACAGTGGTAGTTTTTGGAGCTATGATGCGGTGAAACGCGGTGTAGATATGGTTTTGGCCGAAAAGCCGGATGTGTTTTTCTTCACAGGCGACTTGGTGAATTATAAAGCCGAAGAAATTGAACCATGGCTCAATTTATTTGGCAGTATTGAAGCGCCCATGGGTAAATTCAGTATTCTGGGCAACCACGATTATGGGGATTATGTGTCCTGGCCTGATTACGATCCATTGCAAGCAAAGCTCGACATGAAAGAGAAAGGTTTTTACCGAACACTCATGCAGCAGAGCAATCTGAATAAATTATTCAGGCACCACAAGCAAATGGGCTGGGATTTGTTGCTCAATGAGCACAGGATGATTGAGAAAGACGGTGAGAAACTGGGGATTGTGGGCGTTGAAAACTGGAGCAGTAAAGGGCGTTTTCCAAAATACGGAAAGCTGAATGAAGCGCTGAAAGGTGCCGAGGGAACACCTAAGCTATTGCTAAGCCACGATCCAAGCCACTGGCGTGAGCAGGTATTGGGTAAGCAGCCGGAGGTTGCGATAACGTTCAGCGGACATACACATGGTATGCAGTTTGGCGTTGATACCCGTTTTTACCGATGGAGCCCCGTGAAACTGTTGTATAAAGAATGGCTGGATTTGTATTCGGAAGGAAATCAGCATTTGTATGTGAACCGCGGCTTTGGCTACCTGGGATATCCCGGCAGGTTGGGTGTATTCCCCGAAATTTCAGTATTTACATTGCAATCTGCATAAGCTTTTGTGCAGTTGTAGTAATTTGCTGCCATGCAATCCCGTTTAGGTAAACCCAAAACCCGCCCCACGCTACAGCAGGCCAGGATCAAAGCCGAAAAATATTGTGCCTACCAGGAGCGCAGCCAGCTGGAGGTGAAAAACAAGCTGCTGGAGTTGGGTTTAACGATAGCGGAAACCAACGATATTCTGGTAGAATTAGTAAGAGATAATTTTATCAATGAAGAAAGATTTGCTGTTGCTTTTGCTAAAGGAAAATTAAAAGTTAAAAAATGGGGAAATCGTAAAATTACGATAGCTCTAAAAAATAAAGGTATCACAAAAAGTCTTATACAAAAGGTTTTGAAAGATTTAGATCCAAATCTATATATCGGTGAATTACGATATAGTATTCACAAAAAGGATAAAACAATTAAAGAAACCGATCCTTGGAAGCGGTCCGGAAAATTAAAACAATATTTAATGGGAAAGGGGTTTGAACCGGAACTGGTATTTAGGGAAGTGGATGCGTTTATGAAAGAGAATTAAACCACCCACCACACCACCCATAACACCACCGAAACCGCTACACCGGCCCAATGCCACTTTACGGCAAACAGCCGCTGTTCGAGCACCTTGCTGAATGCCTTATCCAGCAACCACAAAACACCGGGCACAAATACATAGAAGAAAGAAGTGAGTATGGCACCCAGTAAAAACCAGTGCCTCAGCATTACAGAAACAGTTTTTTATCCAGTCCTAGCCACTCCATGGCGCTGTCGCCCAGCATAATTTGCTTGGTGGCATTGGGAATGCTGAGTGAACGTATCAATTCACCCGGAATGTCTTCACCCAGTGGGTAGGGATAATCCGTTCCCATGCAGATTCGGTTTGGTCCCATCAGTTCCATCAGGTATTCCAGTATGCGGGCATCGTGGGTGAGGCTGTCTACCCAAAACTGTCCCAGGTATTTGGCAGGGTCGTGGGGATTGTCTACTGCAACCAAATCAGGTCTGCAGCGCCAGCCATGCTGAATGCGACCAAATGTTCCCGGAAAAGCGCCCCCACCGTGGGCAAATGCAACCCTCAGTTTGGGTAGTCTTTCAAAGATGCCGCCGAATATCATGCAACTCATGGCCAGCGCGGTTTCGGCGGGCATGCCCACCAACCAGGGAAGCCAGTATCTGGGCATTTTGGTTTTGGCCATCCACCACCAAGGGTGCACAAACAAAGCCATATCCATGTCCTGCATGGCCTCAAATATGGGAAATAACTCAGGCTGATTGAGATTCCAGTGATTGATATGCGAGCCAATTTGGATGCCTTTCAACCCAATGGCCTTGCAGCGTTCCAGTTCCTGAATGGCCATGCCTGCGTGCTGCATGGGCAGTGTGCCCAATCCTACGAATCGTTTTGGGTAGCGTTCAACAATACCGGCTATGTGGTCATTCAGAAATTTAGAAATTTCCAGGGTGTCTTTGGGTTCGGCCCAGTAGCTGAACATCACCGGAACGGTGCTCAGCACTTGCACATCCACCGGATGCGCATATGCATCGCATTCATGGATGCGTTGCGCAGGATCCCAGTTGTTGCTCTCTATTTCCCTGAACAATTCACCATCCATCATCATACGCGCACAGCAAGGCTGATGATGCTGCAGGCTGATAAATTCACCATAACCGAATTTTGATTTCCAGTCGGGCAAATGCTCAGGAATGATGTGGGTGTGGATGTCAACCGTAAAAAAACGAGAGGTATCGCTCATGGGTCTTGCAAAAATAGGAGATTGACGAAACTTCCCGTAATTTGATTTTTACCATCGCAATCACGACTATTTGATGCAGAGGATATTTTTTGTTTGTACTAAAATCTTATTTTTGCAGGCTATACTATGTCTGATAGTCTTTACACGAGGCATTGGACATATTGAGAATACATGTCGCACCGCAGAATAGATTTTTCAGCCGCCGTGAGTTTGGTAGTGGCAAATATGGTTGGAACCGGTGTGTTCACAGGCCTCGGTTTTCAGCTCCTAAGTCATTCACAGGCATTTACCATTATGACCTTGTGGTTCATTGGTGGTATTATGGCGTTGCTGGGTGCAGTATGTTACGCTGAACTTGCTACCCGACTGCCGCAGGATGGAGGGGAATATCATTTCCTTTCCAAAGTATATCATCCCGCACTGGGTTTTATGGCAGGTTTTGTAAGTGCTACAGTAGGTTTCAGCGCGCCAATAGCCCTGGCGGCGGCTTCTTTGGGCATATACGCACACGGTGTCTTTGATTCTCTCAATCCCGTGTGGGTAGGTACGGCTGTGATTTCCGGAATTGCAGCGATTCATGCAACTAACCTAAGTGCCGGAGTTAAGTTCCAGAAGATATTCACCCTTCTTAAAGTTCTATTAATCGGGGTGTTTGTGGTATCGGGTATTTATAACGGAAACACAGAATCTGTGTCTTTTGCCTTTGGTGAAGCCAGTTCTGCCGAAATTATGACAGCTGGTTTTGCCATAAATCTTGTATACGTAAGCTATGCCTACAGCGGTTGGAATGCCAGTGCCTATCTGGCCGGTGAAATTCAGCAGCCTGAGAAAAATTTAAACCGATCCATCATCTGGGGAACCCTGCTGGTTATGCTTCTGTATGTGCTTCTCAATGCGGTATTTATAGCATCTGCCCCTATGGCTGAAATGGTAGTTGATACACGAGGTGCACAGGCTTTTCAGCCTAAAGATGTAGGTATTGTAAGTGCCCGTTACATATTTGGAACCTGGGGTGGTAAAGTTATGGGTGGTGCGATTTGTCTGCTGTTGGTGAGTACCATCAGCGCTATGATTATTGCAGGTCCAAGGGTTATACAGCCCATGTTTGGAAAGATTCCTGTCTTGAAGCAACTTTCAGTTACAAGTGCCAAAGGCAATCCTGTTGCGGCAATTCTATTTCAAACTACATTGGCCCTTGTGTTTTTATGGACGGCTGCTTTTGACAGTATTATGCAATACATAGGGTTCACACTAACGTTATTTACCACGCTCACTGTGGCTGGGGTGATTGTTTACCGGTTAAAGCATGGCAAACCGGAAGGGTACAAGGCATTTGGTTATCCTTTGTCGCCTATACTTTTTATAGCTGCCAACATTTGGGTCTGCTATTTTCAGGTCACCGATAAAACAACCGAATCCATTGTTGGTCTTGCAACTACAATGGCAGGGGTGTTGTTTTATTTCATCAGCACAGACCGAAAGCAAAATACTATACAATAACTATTAATCAGGAATATGAAACGATACATGATATTATCAATAATTATTGCTTCGCTTGGGATGTTATCCTGTGGCGGATCTAACAACAACAAACCCCAAAAACAAGATACCGGCAAGTCCGATACTGCCCGAAAAACAGCGGTTGCTAATTTTGAACGCAAGTACAATGACTATGCCCGTTTTATTGCCGGGATGGCACCCAACTCAGGCAGCAGTATGGCAAAATATGACAGTATCAAGCAGGTTAAGGAACATGCCGTACAATTCAGCAATCGCTGGGATGAAATGGATAAAAACCGCCTCAGCCTCATGCGCAAATGGGCAAAAGATGAGCTGCATCCCAAGGTGGACGAAAATCACAATACATTCTATCCATTCTCAGGTCCCGATTTTCTGCACATGGTGCAGTTTTATCCCAATAGCAAAAGATATTTGTTTCTGGCAAATGAGATGGTGGGCAATGTTCCTGAGTTTGAAAAAATGAACCAGGCGCAGGTATTAAACTACCTTAACAGTATCGAAAAAGCCCTTGGCGATATTTTCCGCAGAAGTTATTTTATTACCAGCTATATGGGGAGCCAGATACCGGCTGTGAAAGGGGTTGTGCCTATATTTATGGTGTTTTTTGCACGTACCGGATACGAAATCACGAATGTAGAACTTATAACCATTGACGCAACAGGGAAATCGGTACTGCGCAATCAGAATCCAAAGGGAATCAGCGGTGTTCGTTTTACGTTTTGTCCGGCAGGGAAATATGATGACGTAAGAACCCTGGAGTATTTTAATACAGATATCAGCAATGTGGGAACCAGCGGAAACGGGGGACTCAAAGCCAGGCCTGAAATGGTTAAATACATTGAAGCTTTTGGCAAGGCCAATACGTTTGTTAAGGCAGCCAGTTACTTGTTGCATTATGAAACGTTCAGCACAATCAAGGATCTTACACAGGCAAAATCAATAAGTTTGCTGCAGGATGACACGGGGATTCCCTATCGTTTTCTGGCAAAGGATTTTAGCTGTTCTCTTTATGGTAAATATACCATTCCTGTTAAGAACTTTAGTGCCACCGGGCATTATCAGAAAGACCTGGCAAAATTGTATGCTGACAGCAGTAAAGTAAAGTCTTTGCCATTTAGCCTTGGTTACCACTGGCAGGATAAAAACCAAAACTACATGCTGTTTGTAAGAAAACCCTGATTTTTTTTGTAACTTAGTTGCAAATTCAAGCGATTGAAAGCGATTGTTTTTGCGATAGCATTGTTTATTATTCCAATTTTAGGCGCTCAGCCTGAATTTGAACCGAATGATTCCCGAATGTTAAGGGTATTGTTCGAAACCAAAGGCAGTGCGTTTTTTAAGCAGATTCTTCAGCAACCGGATAAGTACCGCTATCAAATAATTTATTCGCAAATTGATCGTAACAGGAAGGGTATTCCTTTTGTCACAATACACTATTACCACTTTAATAAAAGTAATTATTTTTATCCGGCAAGCCTTGTAAAATTGCCTGCATCCCTGTTGGCGCTGCAAAAACTGGGTTCTCTTGAATCATTCGGTGTAGGACCTGAAACACCTGTTGTTTTTGACAGCGCCTGGCATTGCCAAACCCGCAGCGGGAAAGATGTTACGCAGTTGTCAGGATGGCCTAGCCTGGAAGGCTTTTTGAAAAAAATGCTGGTGGTAAGTGATAATCCTTCATACAACAGAACATACGAATTTCTGGGCTATGATTACATAGCAAATACCCTCAGGCAAAAGGGCTATACGGATACACGAATAATTCAGCGATTTGACTTTCCCTGTGATTCCCTAAGTGCCTATAATACCAACCCTGTATGTTTTATAAAAGGCAATGATACATTGTATCGCCAGCCGGCAGCCCAGGCAGTTCAGCGTTTGGTAAATCCGTATGGTGATGTATATATGGGAAGTCGCTACTATGATGCATTGGGAAATCTGTACCCGTTTCCGCGGTCTTTCATGTTCAATAATTACCTGCCATTGGATGAACTGCACAGGATGCTCATTTCCACCTATCTGCCGGAGGCTTTGGCCGAGGAAAAACGCTGGGATATAAAACCTGAATACGCCGGTCTGCTTAAAAAATATATGGGAATATGGCCCCGTGAATGCCGCAATCCATCATTTGGTTATGCCGATCATTTTAAAAAATACCTATTGATGGGAAATGGGACACCATTGCCTGATACTTCCGATGTGCGCATCTTTAATGTTGTTGGCAGAGCCTTTGGATTGCTGGCCGACTGTGCTTACATAGTTGATTTTAAACACAATGTTGAATTCTGTGTTACTGCGGTGATATACTGCAATGAAGAGGATGTGTTAAATAGCGATCGATATCAGTATGAAACAATTGGACTACCTTTTCTAGGTGAATTGGGGCAGTTGCTTTACCGGGAGGAGGTTCAACGCGAAAAGAGATTTCCTTTTTCCAATGCTGATTTACGGTCTCTTTTTGACAAATAGGTGATACCCCGTTATTAACTTTGCCCCATGTTGCTGATCGATCTTTATCAGGCTGTGGAAAAGGCTATACATGATATGGGAATACATCCAGAGGAAACCCGGGGCGAGGAAGCTGGTCAGTGGTTGATGCTCAGAGAGGGAATGCCCATATATTTAGATGCCTGGGAAGATCCTGACTCCAATCCCTGGAACTACTTTGTGTTTGAAAAAGACAAAACCGTATTTCAAATCTCAGTTCCTTTTTGCTATGCGCCAACACTTAAACGGGACGAATTTCTTCAGGAAATGCTGGTAGTGAACCTAAATCTGATGTACGGGAAATTTACGTACAACGAAAAAGACAATGTAACGGCGCTCGTATATCGGGTTCCTGGCATGTCATTTCAGTCGTCCGATCTTCAGACAGTGGTAGACAGCCTCTGCTATTATGCAGAAATGGCATACCATGTTTTAAAAGATGAGTTTAACCTGAAACGGGTATTGGCGGAATCCTGATTAACGAATAGCCCCCTGACTTGCCTGACTGAGCTCCTGTAGGGTTTTGGCGGCCAGGTAAAACTTAGGATCTGCTTTGAGAGCTTCTTTTAATGTGTTGGCCATCGGCTGGTACTGTTGTTTAACCTGTAATAAAAGTGCTTTGAGATATAAAAAGGATGGTTTCACAGCCAGATTTTCTTTTATCTGTTCCTGTAGGTGGTGTAATCTTACTTTTTTGGTGACCGGAATATCCGCTTTGAGCACCTGCATTACGCCTGCTTCGGCGCTTTTTATATTGCCACGGGCTATCTCTATGTAAAGTTCATACCAGCGATACGTGTAGTCGCCGGTTTCTTTGTATAACTGCCTGAACGCTTCTACGGCTCCAGTATCATCCTGCTCTATGAGTAAAATACGGGCTTTCATTTCGCGCAGGAACAAGTTGTTTTTGTTTAGCGACAAGCCCTTGTCTATCATATAATTAACGAGTGATGTGCTGCGGGCAAGGTCAAGCGGATTTCCGTAGAAATAGTGGTAAAAAGCCAGTGAATCATATGCCCAGGGATATGCAGAAGGCTCTTCTGTTATAAGCAATTGCAGACAAAGGGTTGCGCTTTTCATTTCGCCCAAAAGCAATGCTTTTTCGTAACCATCTGTCAGATGTGATACATATTGAGATTTCCACTGGTCTTTCATGCGAAGCGAGTCCTTTAAAAAGCTTATTTCCCGCTGTTGCTGCTGTATTTTTTCTTCCGTTTTTTGCCATTTTTCCTCCTGAGAAATCCTTTCCTTCTGAATGGCACTGTTAAGTTCTTTCTTGGATACGCAGCCCGGCAGCGTAATTACCGATAAAAAAACAATGTAAGGGATACCTTTATTTATCATTGCGGAGTTCCTTTTCCGGCAGCGTTTTGCTGCATTTCATAAATGCCTTTTTTTGCCAGATAAAAATCAGGAGAAAACTCAAGACACTTACTCAGGGTTTCTGCCGCCCCTATAAAATTACCCTTATTGTTTTTCATGAGTGCATCAAAAAATAAAAATGCAGCCCTGGCCTCTATGCTTTCCTGCATGGCTACTTCAGGATGGGTGAATCTCACCTTTTTAGTAGTAGCATCAGGTTGACTTAATACCATCCTTATCGTGGAATCACAGAGGTTGAATTTTCCGGTTGCCATGTTTAAAAATGTAATTTCCCACAGGTATGTATAGTCTTTGTTTTTATTCCAAAGAGAAGTGAAAAGCAACATTGCAGCACTGTCTTTACCCTGATTAAGCAGAAGCTTTCCTTTAAGTTCGGTTAGAAATGCATTTTCCGGATTGGAAGCCAGACCCTTATCGCAGTAATGCAGTGCCGTGGATGGGTTTTTTACCAGGCCGGGAATGTTAAGGTAAAAGAAATGATAAAATGCCAGTGAATCAATGGCCCAGGGATATGTTGCTGAATCTTCGGTTGCCATCATAGACAAGGCAGTGATGGCAGTCTGGTAATCCTGAGCTGCTCTGGCGTTGGTGAATAAGCCGTAATTAACGGAATCTTTTTTCCCTGAATTGTTGCAGGCAAAAAGCAACGAAATGCCTGCCAGAATAGTCACGTTATAGCGCATAAATTAGATACTGTTCTATTGAAGGCAAATGTAGTATTTTTGTAGGGTAGCTCCATGCATTCGGCTGTGAAAAATTTTATCAGGTTTTGGCTGGTTCTGTGCGGACTGTTGCCTTCATTGATAAGTGCCCAGACGCCCTCTATCGAAGTGCTCACGCCCAGCGTTTGCGTGCCGCAGACAGTAAAACTGCGCATTAAAAATTGCACCGGTTGTACCAATTATGAATGGAAAATAGGCAGTGGAAATTTTCAGTCAGGTACCTCCGATTATTCTACCGTAATGACAACGCCGGGCACATTTGATGTAGAAGTTCGTGTTACAACCTCAGGCGGCGTAATAGTTCCGCTCCAGAAATTAAAAGCATTTCGTGTTCACGATAATCCTTCTATTGATGTAGGATTCAGCAAGGTGTCCTTGTGCGGGTATTCCACGGATACCATCATTATAACGGACAATTCTAAAAATATTGTTTACCGTGATTGGCTGGTAGAATCTCGTTTCATTGGCAATGGCCCCAAGCAGTTCTGGCATGTGTTTACCCAGGGAGGGAAGGGTTACAAACGCGTTTACATTGCCGTGAAAGACAGCTGGGGTTGTCAGGCACAAAAGGTACTGGACTCAACACTCGGAATTTGGGAGGATGTGGTTTTCTCAGCAGCTCCTTCCAGAAGCTCAGGCTGTGCACCGCTCAGTGAGCGGTTCACGCCCACCATAGACAGCGCCAATCAGGCAGTGGATTACATCAAGTGGTGGATGCCGGGTTCTACCACCGATAGCCTTTTCGGACGGTCTCCGATAGTTACCTATAACAAAGCAGGCACATACTCCTACAGAGCCATGTTGGTTACCAAAGCAGGTTGTAAGTATTTTTATGAAAACAATAATGCCATGAAATACGGCGATACCGCTGTCATGAGTATCTCTTACAGTCCTAGTACCCTCTGTGCAAACCGGCTTTTTACCGCTTCGGTTTCCAATACCGGCGCCGGAACGGTTAGCTGGAACATAAACGGTGCAGGCTACAGCGGACAAACCTCAGGTTCTTCCGTAAAAGGAAAATTTAATGACACCGGCTCAGCTGATATTACGGTTACAAGTGAAAGCGGAGGCTGCCGAAGCTATTTGTTTAAAAAGAAGGCTGCTATCATCAGTGGGCCCAGGGCTGCATTTACCACCCCAGTGCCTTTCTACTGTGCTACACCTGATACGGTTCAGTTTACCAATGCTTCTGTTTTAGGACCAAATACTACCTGGCGCTGGACTATTTGGGATAGTGCAGGCACAATTATCAACGTTGCTACCGGTAAAGATTATCAGTATATCACCAACAGCATCAATAAATATTCTGCGCGACTAATTGCATCGTCATCCAATGGCTGCATAGATACGCTTTACCAAAAAAATGCAGTGGTGGGTGGATCCATAGATACGGAATTTGTATATAATCCTGCCCCCACATGTCCATATCAGAAAGTTACCTTTAGCAGCCGCATTGGTTCAGGTACAACACGCACTAAAAATCAGTTTCAGTGGACTTTCTATAACCTGAGTGGGGGTGTGCTGGCTGCATCTACAGACGATCAGCCGGTAATACAATACAGTTTACCCGGAAATTATGCGGTGCGCATGATTGTAAGTAATAACAGAGGATGCCGTGATACCCAAACAAAAAAAGCCTGGGTTAAAGTGGAGGTGCCTGATGTAGTGCTGAATGTACCCGATACCATCGTCTGTACCAATCAGAAAGTTTTGTTTAAGGCAAAGCAGTTAAAGCCGGTAAAGGGTTTTCAGTCATACTGGAAAGCCTATCATCTTGATTCATCAAACATTGTTTACCAGTCTTATGGCGATTCTTCGTTTATGCAGATAGGATTCCCGGGTATTTACAGAATAGAATACACCATTGAAAAACCCAATGGCAAATGCAAGTATACAATCAAGCACAACCGAAGGGTAAAGGTTAGTGGAGCTGTTATCAGTACCAGCATTAGCCCCACATACGGTTGTGCACCTTTGCCAGTGACATTGAAAGCAACTTTGTTAAGCGATCTCAACTTTCACGGCAGTTCCTCCTCATTTCAGTATTTATGGAAAAGGACCAACCCTGCAGGTTTTCCCATTTCAGATCCGACCAAAAACACAGTAAACAGTTCTCTGGCCCGTGGCGATTATGAATGCTGGCTGGTATACAGTACTGCTTCCGGGTGTAAAGATTCAACACGTAAAACGTACATTGAATCAGGCGTGAAAGCACGTATTAACATACCCTACATGGGCAGGTGCAGGGGCAATACCGTAAATTTCGGCAATGCCAGCAGTTGGTGGTCCGACAGTGTGCGCTGGATCTGTGATTCGCCCAGCGTAATTATTAAGCCTTCACGAACCGTATGGGCGCCTAATGGAACGTTTACACAAATGGGGGATTTTCCGGTAAAACTCATTGTTAAGTATAAAAACTGCGTCGATACAAGCAGCACCGTTATTAATATTTTTAAATTAAAAGCCTCCCTGTATTCCCCCGATTCAGTTGTCTACTGCGCACCAAAACTGATTAAAATATTCAATACAACGCCGGGCGTAATCAATAGCTGGTGGACCTTTTCCAATGGTGCAAGCCAGTATTCCAAAAACAACGATGTGATATCACAGACTTTCAAAGACAACCTGGGATCGGGATATGATGTAAGACTCGTGGTTCAAAATTATCTTGGATGTTATGATACGCTCACCAAAAAGGGATTTTTCAAGGTAATTGGTCCAATACCCAAACTGACACTTGCCGGAAATAAAGGATGTGAACCCCTCACCGTGAGCTTTAACAACAACAGCCAGGATTATGTGCGGGCCTATATTGATTACGGAGACGGAAACGTAACCGATAGTCTTAAAAACGGGCAGTTTCACAAATACAAGGTTACCGATAAAACCCTTACCACCCAGCGCTTCGATCCTTTATTGATTGTTGCTGACCAGTTCAATTGCTTTGCTTATGCAAAATCTCCCGAAAGCGTGGAGGTATGGAAGACAGCCGAACCCAATTTCACATACAGTTCGGCTCGCTTTCTCCGAAAAACAGAAGGCTGTGCAGGTGAACTGATTGTGAGTTTCAGTGAAAAAAGCCGGTTTGTGAGCAAAAATTACTGGGATTTTAACGGTGATGGTAAAATTGACATCAAAAATCAACCTGCGCCCAATTATCTGTTTGGTTCTCCAGGAGTATTCAGAACTAAGCTCATTGCAGAAAATATCAATGGCTGTAAAGACAGTATTACCATAGATTCGTTTGTGGTTTGGGAAAAGCCTAATCCTTCCTTCAAGCCCTCAAAGGATTCTTTTTGTTCCAAAGATGCCGTTCAGTTTACCTACACTGGAACTTCAGCGTCGCCTGTTGCCGCTTACCGTTGGGATTTTGGTGATTTGTCAACCTTCAAGGATACTTCAAGCCTCAAAAATGCCGGCTGGAGATATAAGGATCCCTTTAATCATGCCGTTTCACTGAATGTGCGAGACGTCAAGGGTTGCACAGCAACCTATGTGCGGGGGGTTTATGTACTGGATACCGCCGGCCCAAAACCATCCGATATTGCATATATCACCATTAAAGACCCAAGCACAGTGCTGTTGAATTGGCGTCAATCCGGATTGGGTAATTTCGTGCGCTACCATATTTACCTGGATAGCACGAGATACATTTACCGACAAAGTGTATCAACACGTAAAGATACAAGCCTAAATTTCTCATTTCCGCCTCAAATCCTCAGCATTCAGCGTTATTGTTACAGTTTGAAAGTGGAAGACACATGCGCTCAGCAGGGCAAACTGGCAGTTTCGCACTGTACGATCCTACTGCGTGATACTTCCACCCAAAAATACCACATTGATTTAAAATGGCTTTCCTATGATGGCTGGGGAACAGAACTGAGCCATTACGAACTTTTTAGAAGGGATCCCGGTGGAAGCTTTAAGTCTTTAACCATCATAGATAAAGACCAGCTTGTGTATACCGACAGTTGGAAATGCGACCAAACCTATTGCTATTTTGTAGAAGCTGTCCATAAAAACAAGGTATACCGCTCACGCAGCAATGAAACCTGCGGAAAACCGCTCTATGGCAAGCCGGATGGCAGTGCAATGGTAACGCTGGTAACTGTGGCCAATGATTCATTCCCCACAGTGTTTTGGAAATCGGATTACGCATGGAATCCCGGCGCAACTTTTGTACTCGAAAAGTCAGGCAGTGGCCTGCCCGGTAGTTTTCAATCGGTGAAGCAGGTTAAGGGTTTAAGTGCAACGGACAATACTGCCGATGCACATGCGGCAGCGTATTATTATCGTGTGGCATACCGCGATCACTGCGGACTTACCGATGATGCCGGAACGCCATCCAATTCCATCTTTCTGCAGGGAGTTGCAGGCAGCAAAACGGTTAAAATCAACTGGAACCAATACGGATACTGGCATTCAGGGGTTAAAGCCTGTAAGTTACAGCTAAAACAACGCAACGGGCGCTACAAAGACTGGCTCACAATGTCTTCATCACAAACAGCAAAGGATAGTATAAACCTGGAAAGTTTTGGGCTGGACAGTATCTGCTTCCGGATTG